>NZ_CEVIVD010000016.1:48785-51818 GCF_982290655.1 Protofrankia sp. CiP1_Cm_nod3 | reverse complement strand
GTGGCCGGTGGCGAGGGCGTCGAGGACCGGCGGGTAGCCGTTCGCCTTCACCGCATAGAAGATCGCGGCCCATGGCGGTAGCGCCGCTTTCAGCCGGGTGGCATTCCCGGCCGCGACGTCAAGATCGTAAACGTACGCGCTGACCGGATCGGCGTACGCCCCGGCGGGAGGCTGTGACCCGGTGAAAGGCTGTGACCCGGTGAAAAACTGTGCGTCGGCGAAAGGCTGTGACGCGGCGAAGGCCGCTGACGCGGTGAAAGGCTGTGTCCCGGTAAAGGCCGCTGACACGGTGTGAACGGTGGGGGGACGGGCGGATCGGCCGGGGGCGCCGCCGCGTGTCTCGAGCGTGCCGCGCAGCCAGTGCAGCGTTGCCGCGGGTAGTCGGCTGACGGGCAGGGCGTGCAGCCGGCCGGCCGACGGTGGCAACTGCACGCGCGTTCAGCTCACGGCTGGACAGGTCACGGCTGGACAGGTCACGGCTGGACGGGTGACTGGACAGGTAGGTCGAACCAGAGGTATTTTCCCGAATCCACCGCCACCGCGCCCCAGCTGCCGGCGAGAGCGTCCAGGACGAGCAGACCACGGCCGCCCTCGCTGCCGAGATCCACCTGCTGCCGCTGCGGTAGCACGACGGAGGTGTCCGAGACGGAGGCGTGCACGAGACCGGGCCGTAGTTCGAGCAGTAGCCAGACGGGTGGTTTGCCGTATTTGACCGCATTCGTGACCAGTTCGCTGACCAGGAGCTCCGCTGTCCCGACGGCTTCCTCGGGCAGATTCGTGCGGGCCAGCTGCTCCCTGAGCGCGCGGCGTGCCTGCGGGACGGCCGCGGGCACGTAGGGCAGCTCGACCAGCAGGTGGGTGGCCGAGGGGCGCAACGCCGACGCGCGGGTCATCATGTCCTTTTCCACCCCGTCTGTGTATTCATTGATCACCGAATCCGACGTGACGACATCCCTGTACGTCTACCCACAGGCCGGCTATTCCAAGCACTTCCGGTCTTTCACGGTCAACGGGCGGATGCCGGATAGTTTTTATGACGTACGGTAACGGTACCGCTTGGTTCCGTCACCACCTTCAGGGGAAAGGTTGAGCTGGATCGCGGAGTGTCATGTTGGTATGCGGGCGGCGAGCACCGCGACGTCGTCACGCAGCCGGCCGCCGGCGAACCGCTCGGCAGCCGCCCGCAGCCGCTCCGCGATCCCCTTGGCGGACATCCCGGCGCAGCCGCGCAGGGTCGCCAGCAGCCGCTCCTCACCGAAGAGCTCCCGGCCACGGCGTGCCTCGACGACCCCGTCGGTGTAGAGGACGAGCGCGTCCCCGGCCCGCAGCGACACCCGCACCTCGGGAAAGATCGCGTCCTCGTCGTCGAGGACCCCCAGCAGCGTCCCCGGCTGCGCGACGAACACGGCCGTCCCGTCCGCCCGGAGGAGAACAGGCAACGGATGCCCGGCCATACAGATCGACATCACCCGTTCGGCCGTCCGCGCGTCGGACCGGGCACCCGGCCGCGCCGGGCCGGCGGGACCACGCGCCCCCGAAGGCCCTGGGCCGCCTGACCGCCCCGGCTCGTCGGGCAGGCCGGGCTCGTCTGCTGGCAGGCCGGGCTCGCTCGGGGGGCCGGGTTCGCCCGGGGGGCGCAGCTGGGCCGCCGCGAGCGTGCAGAAACGTCCCTGACCAGCGGGATTCGGGTAGCTGGTGGTGTCCCGCAACGCCCGGTTGAGATCCATCATGATGTCGGGCAGGTTGTGGCGCTGGCCCGCCAGCAGCCGCAGCACGGCCCGCGCGACCCCGGTGACGTTGGCGGCTTCCGCGCCCTTGCCGCAGACGTCCCCGATGATGATCGTCCAGCCGCCGTCCGGATCCGGGACGAGGTCAAAGAAGTCACCGCCGACCTCCAGTCCGGCTCGCGCCGAGCGGTAGGACGAGCCGAGCTCGATCCCGTCGATGCGGGGCAGTTCGGGCGGCAGCAGCCCGGCCTGTAGCTCGCCGGTCACCTCCACCTGCTGGCGGAACAGGCGGGCGTTGTCGACCGTGAAGGCCGCGCGGCGGGCCAGGTCGGTGAGCAGTTCGATCTCGTCGGCCTCGAAGCTGTTCCCGGCGGCGCGGCCGAGGGTCAGCACACCCAGCACGCGGCGGCGGGCGCACATCGCGGCGATGACGGTGGGAGCGCCGTCGACGGTGGCCACCCGCACGGTGTCGGTGAGCGCCGCCCGCACGTGGGCGACCAGCGTCCCGGCCGGGTCGCCCGCCCAGGCGGACAGGGCACCGGCCGCGGCCTCGTCCACGTGGCCGACGGCGGCCAGTTTGATCGCGCCGTCGTCGCGCAGCAGGTGGACCGTGCACCAGCGGGCCAGCCGGGGCACGGGCAGGCGCGCGAGCAGGGCCAGGCTCCGCTCGGTGTCGAGGCTGCCCGCGAGCAGGTCGGACGCCTCGGCCAGGAAGGACAGCATGCCGATCCGACGTTCCTCGGCCCGCCGCAGATGGGCACCGCCGAGAGCCAGCGCCATCCAGCGGGCGACCAGCTGGATCCGCTCCTCGACATCGTCGTGGGCACCGCCATGGACATCGTCATGGACATCGCCATGAGCACTGTCGTGAACACCGTCGTGAACACCGCCGTGGACGTTCCCATGAACGCTGTCGCGCCCATGAACGCTGTCGCGGACACTGCCGTGGACGCCGTCCTCGTCGTCGAGCCGGTACCCGCGGGCCGCGCCGGTGGGCGCCCTGCCGGTGGGCGCAGGCAGGCCCGGTGCCCACAGCAACAGCTCTCCGACGATCCCGTCACGGGAGTCCAGCGGGATGCGCCGGGCGTCCCGCTCCGAGCCGGTCGGGCCGAAAGCCGCCACCACCTCCGCCGTTTCCGCCCGGTTACGGCTGCGCCGCACCAGGCCCGCCCCAAACGACGGCAGCGCGTCGAGGAACTGCGCCAGCAGCTCACCGACCTCCTCCTCGGCCGACAGGACGCGGGTGAGGGCCGGCGAGAGCAGCCGCGCCGGCCGGCGCGGGCCCACCACCGCGCCGCCAGCGCCT
>NZ_CEVIVD010000016.1:46530-48535 GCF_982290655.1 Protofrankia sp. CiP1_Cm_nod3 | reverse complement strand
CCAGCGCCTCCGGGGGTCACCGTGGCTCCTGTTGTGGCTCCGGTGGCACCCGCGGCCGCCGTGGCAGGTGCGCCCATCCCGGCTGGCAGGGGGCTGGCGGTGGATCCGCTCCCATGGCCCGGCAGGCCGGGGAGCGCCGTCCGGATGCCGGCGCGGGCCGTCTCGGCGGCCGCGGCGGCCGGGCCGCCCCCGCCCGCGGCTTCGGTGCCGGCGGACGAACCGTCGGGGACGTCGAGGCGGAACCACACCTTCTTGCCCGTCCGGTCGTGCTCGGTGCCCCATGCCGTGCTCAGCGCGTCCACCAGCGACAGGCCGCGGCCGTCCTCACGCAGGCTGTCGATGCCGTCGTCCGCGATGGGCCCGCCGGTGACACTCCCGGGTGCCGCCGGCCGGCGCGCGCCGGCCGGCGTGGACCCGGGTGCCGCTGAGCTCCCCGGGCCGTCGATGGCCGCCGGGCGGACGGCGGCGGGGGCGTGGCCGGGCTGGCCGGCGATCGGCACCGCGCCCAGTGCCAGGGGATAACGGTCACTGACCGCGACGATGAGTCGTCCGTTGTTGTGCCGGATGTCGACTGTCGCGTCGGTGCCGGCGTGCACGATCACGTTGGTCACAAGCTCGGTTACTAATAGTAGTATTATATCGACGGTATCGGCGTGGAGACGGCCGTGCAACGTGTCGATAATGAACCGGCGGGCCGATCTCGGTGAATCGATGACCGGTGGAAGTGTGAGGGTGCGGCGGAACCCCTCTTCGCCGAGCATGTGAAGCATGCCGGTCAGTCTCTCCTGTGTTGTCCGGTCATGAGGGATTGGCCGTCGCAGGGGGCGCGGCTGGCGGATCTTCCGAGCCGGTCCGGCCGGCACGCGCGGCACCAGGCCGGATGGATCCGCTATATCCGCACAGCAAGCCCTGACGGATACTGTCGCCGAGCACTGCTGGATGCTTGATGAACGGGCGCCGGTCCGTTCCGATGGTCTGCCAGACGTGAGAGATTCCCGCGCACGCCGGTTTGGAGGGCTCCACCATGACGATGGTGTCGGAATCCGCGCCCGTGGACGACCACTTCATCGACGATTTGCTCGGTGCGCTGACGGCGTTGTGCGCGGGTGACTTCTCCGTCCGTCTCGGGGAGCGGTCCGGCCGCGACGCGCTGGTCGCCCAGCGCTTCGACGAGCTGGCCGCCCTGCAGCAGCGGCACTCCGGGGAGCTGGAACGGGTCAGCAAGGTGATCCGGCGGGACGGCCGGCTGACCGAGCGGATGGCCGACCTCGGTTTCGAGGGTGGCTGGGCGCTGTCGAGCCAGGCGGTCAACTCGCTCATCGACGACCTCGCGCGCCCGACACACGAGGTCGCGCGTGTGATCGCGGCTGTCGCGGATGGCGATCTCTCGCAGCACATGGCGCTGGAGATCGCCGGACAGCCGGTGCGGGGTGAGTTCCTCACGATCGGCACGACCGTGAACACCATGGTGGACCAGCTCTCCTCGTTCGCGGACGAGGTTACCCGGGTGGCGCGGGAAGTGGGTACCGAGGGCAACCTGGGCGGCCAGGCACGAGTCAAGGGCGTCTCCGGGGTGTGGCGGGATCTGACCGAGTCGGTGAACTCGATGGCGGGCAACCTCACCAGCCAGGTCCGCAACATCGCCCAGGTCACGACGGCGGTGGCGCAGGGCGACCTGTCCCAGAAGATCACTGTGGACGCGCGAGGTGAGATCTACGAGCTCAAGTCGACCGTGAACACGATGGTCGACCAGCTCTCGGCGTTCGCCGACGAGGTTACCCGGGTGGCCAAGGAGGTCGGTACCGAGGGCAGGCTCGGCGGGCAGGCCCAGGTAAAGGGCGTGTCCGGGGTGTGGCGGGATCTCACCGACTCGGTGAACGTCATGGCCGGCAACCTCACCACGCAGGTGCGCAGCATCGCCGAGGTCGCGGCCGGGGTCGCCCGCGGTGACCTCACCCGTCAGATCACCGTGGACGCCCGGGGCGAGGTCGCTGCCCTCGCCCAC
>NZ_CEVIVD010000016.1:40648-46020 GCF_982290655.1 Protofrankia sp. CiP1_Cm_nod3 | reverse complement strand
CGACCAGCTCTCCTCGTTCGCGGACGAGGTCACCCGGGTGGCCAAGGAGGTCGGCACCGAGGGCAAGCTCGGCGGCCAGGCGACGGTCGACGGGGTGGCCGGTACCTGGAAGGCCCTCACCGACAACGTCAACCAGCTCGCGTCCACGCTGACCACCCAGCTCCGGGCGATCGCCGAGGTGTCGACCGCGGTCACCCGCGGTGACCTCACCCGTTCGATCACGGTGGAGGCCGAGGGCGAGGTCGCCGAGCTCAAGGACAACATCAACCAGATGATCGCCAACCTGCGGGAGACCACTGAGAAGAACGCCCAGCAGGACTGGCTGAAGTCGAACATCGCCTGGATCGGCGGCAAGATGCAGGGCCAGCGCGACCTGTACGCGGTCTGCCAGATGATCATCAGTGAGATGACGCCGGCGGTCGGCGCCCAGCTCGGCACGGTCTACCTGCTCGACTTCATCGAGGGCGACAAGCTGCGGCACGTCGCCGGCTACGGCTCGGCGCCCCGCAAGCGCTCCGACGGCACCTTCCTCTTCGGGGAGGGCCTCATCGGCCAGGCCGCGGTGGAGAAGAAGCGCATCCGGGTGGAGCAGGTGCCCGCCGGCTACCTCTACATCCGCAGCGGCCTCGGGGAGGCCCCACCGAGCGACCTGGTCGTCGTGCCGGTCCTCTTCGAGGAGCAGGTGCTCGGGGTCATCGAGCTCGCGTCCTTCACCCAGTTCTCCGAACTGCACCTGCACCTGGTCGACCAGCTCGTCGACACGATCGGCGTCGTCCTGAACACGATCATGGCGAACGCGCGGACGGAGGAGCTGCTCGCCCAGTCGCAGCGGCTCACCCAGGAGCTGCGCTCGCAGTCGGTGGAGCTCCAGCGCACCAACAACGAGCTGGAGGAGAAGGCCGCGCTGCTGGAGGAGAAGAACCGGGAAATCGAAATGGCCCGCATCGGGCTGGAGGAGAAGGCCGAGCAGCTCGCCCTGTCGTCGCAGTACAAGACCGAGTTCCTGGCGAACATGAGCCACGAGCTGCGCACACCGCTCAACAGCCTGCTGCTGCTGGCGAAGCTGCTCGCCGACAACCCGGAGGCCAACCTCAGCGCCAAGCAGATCGATTTCGCCGAGACGATCCACTCGGCCGGTTCCGAACTGCTCGAGCTCATCAACGACATTCTCGACCTGTCGAAGGTCGAGGCCGGCAAGATGGACGTCGAGGCCGCCACCGTCCGCACCACGACCCTCTGCGACGCGGTCGCGCAGATATTCGGCCCGCTCGCCGAGGAGCGGGGGCTGTCATTCGAGGTGACGGTCGCCAACGACGTCCCGGCGGAATTCGTCACCGACGAGCAGCGCATTCAGCAGGTGCTGAAGAACCTGCTGTCCAACGCGGTGAAGTTCACCGATTCCGGTGAGGTGCGGCTGGATGTCACCGTCGCGTCCGACGAGATCGAGTTCACCGCGCCGAGCCTGTCCGCCGCGCCGGTGGTGCTGGCGTTCAGCGTGTCCGACACCGGTATCGGGGTGGCGTCCGACAAGCTCCGCATGATTTTCGAGGCCTTCCAGCAGGCGGACGGGACGACGTCGCGCCGCTACGGCGGGACCGGGCTCGGCCTGTCGATCAGCAAGGAGCTCGTGCGGCTGCTCGGCGGGGCCATCGGGGTCGCCAGCGCTGTGGGCCAGGGCAGCACCTTCACCCTGTACGTACCGTCGGTGATGCCCTCGGAGGTCCTGCCCTCCACCACCCCCGGGGACAACGAGGGAATCATCATGCTGTCCGGGGAGCCCCGCGCGGCGGCGTCGCACCGGCTGGCCGGGATGCAGGGCAGGCAGGCGCTGGAGGAATCCCGGCTGGCGGGGGGGCCGGCCACCATGGCCTGGCCGGGCCGGGCGGGACCGGGCAAGGACGGACCGGTCAGGAACGGGTCGGCCACGGAGGAGCCGGGCGCGGTGTCGGTGCCGGTGCCGGCAGCACGACGTTCGTCACGTTCGGTTCCGGGCGCGACGGGGCCGATGGCGACCGGCACCTCCTTCCTCACCGAAGCGCCCGAGGAGTTCGCCCGCCGCGAGCCCGTCAGCGGGCTGGACGAGACCGACCCGCTGGTCGGCACGACCGTGCTCGTCGTCGACGACGACGTCCGCAACGTGTTCGCCCTCACCAGCGCGCTGGAGATGCACGGCATGCGGGTGCTGTACGCGGACAACGGCCACGACGCGATCCGGCTGCTCCAGCAGGAGGGCTCGATGATCGATCTGGTGCTGATGGACGTGATGCTGCCGGGCCTGGACGGGAACGAGACCACGTCGACGATCCGGCAGATGCCCGCCTTCGCCGCCCTGCCGATCGTGGTGCTGACCGCGAACGCGATGCCGGGCGACCGGGAGAAGAGCTTCGAGGCGGGCGCGACCGACTACATCACCAAACCGGTCGACCTGAGGCATCTGCTCAGTGCCATGCGGTCGCATCTGTAGGCGGCCGCGTCCGGAGCAGGTGTGGAACGGAAGCCTCGAAGTTCGCGCCGATGCCCGCTTGTATCGCCTGCCCGCCGACGCGGGGCCCGCGGGTACGGCGCGGGTACAGCCCGCGGGTACGGTGGGCGCCGCGGCTACCGGCGCCCGGCCCGGCCCGGGTAGCCCGGGCCGGGCGCCTGGATCGGATGTTTTGTCAGGGATACTTCCTGGGAACGGAACGTGAGTATTGCGGAAGGCGTGTGGTCGCGGATGCCTGGCCGCTTGAGAGGGCTTGTACGGTTGGGTTTTGGCGCATGTCCCCAATGCTGGCAATGCGCCGTGGGCGAGGAGGCGGGCAGGTGACCGAGCGCAAGGGCGGCCTCGTGGGCGCTGGGGACGCTGTGGGCGCTGTGGACGCCGAGGACGCGCACGGTACGGAGCGTCCGCGCAGCAAGATCCTTCTGGTGGACGACCGGCCCGACAACCTGATGGCTCTCGAGGCGATCCTGGCCTCCCTCGACCAGGACCTGGTCACCGCGTCGTCCGGGGAGGACGCCCTCAAACGCCTCCTGGTGGACGATTTCGCCGTGATCCTCCTGGATGTGCAGATGCCGGGCATGGACGGTTTCGAAACCGCGCACCGCATCAAACAGCGCGGCCGGACGCGGGACACCCCGATCATCTTTCTCACCGCGATCGACCGGGAGCCCCATCACGCGTTCCGCGGGTATGCCGTCGGCGCGGTCGACTACATCGCCAAACCGTTCGACCCGTGGCTGCTGCGCGCAAAGGTCACGGTATTCGTCGAGCTGTTCGAGAAGAATGAGCGGGTCGCCGAGCTCGCCCGGGCGAGGGTCCGCGACTTCGACCTGATGACCGAGATCGCCGAACGGCTGTCCGCGCTCGAGGTCCTGCTGGAGGGCACCTCCCCGAGCGTCCCCGAGGAGACCATCGCCGCCGCGGCGGCCGAGGTCCGCGGCCTGGTCACGCGGCTGCGGCCGTTCTCCCGGGCGGGCGGCGGCCCGCCGGCCACGGCATCCTGACCGCGGGTGTTCCGGGGCCGGGTGTTCCGGTTCCTGGCCGGGGGTCGCGGGGGCGCGGCCTGGCCGCGGGGAAGCGCTGCCCGCGGTCGTCCGCGCAGGGCGTGAGCTGGGGGAGTCTGCCGCTCGGTTCGCTTTTCGATCCGGGCGGGCCCGGTGAGTGTACCGAACGACAAACCCACAGCGATCTTTTCCGTTGGCCGTCGACCATGCGGTCACGCATGGTCGTATGACTGGCGCTCCGGGAGCCGCAGAGCGGGCCGATCCTGGAACCTGCCGACGCCGGGAGCCCGGCGGGGCCCGGAGATCCACCGAAGGCCTCAGGGCCCGCCGAAGGCCTCACCTCAGAGCCTGCCGAAGTCCTCAGGGCCCGCCGAAGGCTCAGGGACCTGACGAGGGCTCAGGACCTGGCGAAGTCGAGCAGCACCTCGATGATCCCGTTGTTCTCGACCCGGATCCCGCCGGCGTTCGGCGGCTCGACGCCGTAGTCACTGAAAGTGACGGGGATCTGCCCGCTGACCCGGATCTGCCCGCCGGTGAGCTGGGTGTCCAGCGGGACGGTGACGGTCCTGGTGACGCCGTGCACGGTCAGCTCGCCTGTTGCCTGGTAGGTCTTCCGCTCGCCCTCGGCGGGCACCGATCCGAGGTCGATCGGCTGGGTCAGCCTGAAGCCGGCCGTGGGGAACCGGGACGTTTCCATGATCCGGCCGCGGAACTGGCTGTCGCGCGGCGACTGGTCGCTGGTGATGGTGGCCACGTCCACGCTGAAGTCGGCGGACGGCACGGAGGTGCCGCTGACGACCAGCTTCCCGGTGACGGACGAGGTCCGGCCGACCGCGGTGGTGTCCTGCCCGAACAGGACCTCCTTGACGCGGTATCCGGCCTGCGAGCCGGCGGCCACCGTCCACGTCCCGTCGGCGGTGGTGTAGGCGGCCGTGGCGCCGGCGGCCGGGCCGGTCGCGGTGCCGCCGGGCGCCGGCGCGCTGTCCAGCGACAACTTGGCCGGCGGATCACCCTCGATGAAGTTGATGTAGACGAACGGCCCGCCGGCCACGAGGGCGGCCAGGGCCACCACGCCGATCACCAGACCCTTCACCCAGCGTGGCCGTTTCTTTTTCGTCGGGCCTGACGGGCCTGACGGGCCCCATGGACTCGGTGGACTCGGCGGTCCTGCCTGCTCCGGTGGGCCCGGCCGGCTCGGCGGTTGCGATGAGTCGGCCGGACGGGACGCATCGGCTATCATTGATCACTCCTCGGTGGTTGCGTGGCCGGCTTGTAGTCCGTGCTTGTGCTCCGTGGCTGCTGATAGCCCTGTGGTGGATTGTGGCCGGTTTGTGACGTCTGGCACGAGGCGTCCACGTGCGCTACCGGTCGCATGGGTCGGATGTTGCACGAGCAACATAAAAAAATCATGAATATGATTCGGCTCGGCATGCTGTCAGCCTGGCGACACGGACCTGTCGGCCCGGCCCCGAATCCCGTTGGCAGCTGCCCACCACCGTCACCGCGATGTGCCCTCCCGCGGGCCGGCACCACCGGAGGGCTCCACCAGGGGACTCCGCCGGACGGCCGGGTGGCGCCGGCCCGGTCGTCCGGCGGGCGAGGTCAGGCCGGGGGAGAGCCGAGCGCGCGCAGGTCGGCCTGCATCTGGTCGATCTCGACGGCCTGGTTGATGACCATCACCCGGGCCAGCGCCCGGACGTCCGTCTCCCGCGCGTGGGCCGCCGCGTGCTGAGCCATCGTGATCCCACCCCGGTGATGGCGGATCATGAGCGTGAGGAAGAGGACGTCCAGCTCCCGGCCCCGCGCCGTGGACAGCTGGGCCAGTTCGGCGTCGGTGGCCATCCCCGGCATCCGCGACGAGCCACCGGGAGCCGTGCCGGACGGGG
>NZ_CEVIVD010000016.1:17939-40573 GCF_982290655.1 Protofrankia sp. CiP1_Cm_nod3 | reverse complement strand
TGGCCGGTGTCGTGACCAGCGTGGCCGCCGCTGTCCCGCATCCACCGCATCGGCGGTTCGGTCGAGACCTGCGGCAGGCCCCAGCCGGTCAGCCAGGCCGACATGATGCCGATCTCCCGCTGCTGGGCGAGCGCGATGTCCTGAGCGACGCCGCGTTGGGTGACATCCGCGCCGGCGCGGAACTCCACCATCGCCATCTGGACGGCCTGGGCGTGATGGGTGGACATGTCGTAGGCGAACCCGGCGTCCACCGAGTCCGCCCCCGGTGGACGCTCGACGAGACCGCGCAGGCCCGCACCGGCCGCCACCAGGGCGAACGCCACCACGGCCAGCAGCGCCACCCAGGACGCCCGCGGCCACGTCCGTGACCGGATCCGGCCCGCGTGCCTGTCGGCGTGCCCGTCGGTGGGCGTGGCCGCGTCGGTGGCCCGCTTCGCCGTCGTGCCGTCCGTGCTGTCGTCGGCCACCGTGGTCAGATCTGCATCTGGGAGTTGAACACGAACGTCCGCTTGCCTACCTGGACCCTGGTCCCGGGGACCAGCGGGGCCGGTTCGTGCGGGTTCAACGGGGTCCACACGGTCGCCTCGGGCGGGGCGATGTACGTCCCGTTCGCGGAGCCCTGGTCCGCGATCACCGCGTCCCAGCCGTTGAGCGTGATGACGGCGTGGACCCGGGAAACCGCGCTCTCACCGTCCTCGACCAGTAACGGAATCGCGCGGCCGGCCCGGACGGCGTCGTCCCGGTCGGGCTGCCTGCCGATCACGATGTCCTTGTCGACGTTGACGGTCCGGCCGTCCTCGAAGACGATCACCCCGATGGTCGGCCGCGGCCCCCGGACAGGGTTGCCGGTCTGCTGGGCCAGGGACAGCCCGCACTCGGTGCAGTAGGGCGCGGCCGGGTGGTTGAAGTGGCCGTTGGCGCAGAGAATGCCCTCGACCTGGGCTTCGGAGCTGCCCGGCAGCATGGTCGGGGCGTCCTGGTCGTCGAACAGGTCGGCGACGTCGAAGCCGCGGCCGGGCAGCTCGGTCAGCGCCTCGCTCTCGGTGTCCTCGACATGCGCGGCCGGGTCGTGCCCGGCGAGCTCGGTCGGCGGATCGTCGTTCGTGGCGGTGAGCGCGGCGAAGTCCTCGAGCTGCGTGGGCTCGGCGGCCCGCAGCCGGGCGGCGGTGTCGAGCTCCTGCTCCCTGCCGTGCTCCTGCTCCCTGCCGTACTCCTGCTCCCTGCCGTGCTCCTGCTCCCTGCCGTAGCCCTGCTCCTCGCCGTACCCCTGCTCCTCGCCGTGCCCGTGCTCTTTGCCGTACCCCTGTTCTTCTTTGCCGTAGCCCTGTTCCGCGCCGTGCTCACGCTCCTTGCTGTGCAGCGGTGTCAGGGCCGGCGGAGCGCTCGACACCGACCCGTCGGCGCCCCTGGCCGGCGCGGCGTCCACCGACGGGATCGGTGCCGCCCCGGTCATCGGGTTGCGGGGCCCGCCGAAGCCGGCGGCGAAGTCCTCATCGGCCCCTCGGGGCGGGACGAAGACGGGCCCGCTGCTGGCCACCAGGCTCACCCCGATACCGGGTACCGCCCCGATCCGCAGGTCCAGCGGGAAGGCGTCGGCGGCCGGGTTGTTCGCCGCGCCGTAGGCGCTGCCGACACCGGCCGGTCCGAGCGTGCCGGCCGGGCCGATGTCCAGGCGGGCGAACCCGGTCGGCAGCAGGCGGTCCACCCAGGTGGCCGACTCGATCCCGGAGAGGGTGAGCGGGGCGGGGCCGTGGACGACCACCTCCAGCGCGCCGTGGATCAGCACGGCCAGCCGGTCGCCGACCTCCGCCAGCAGGGCGAAGTCGGGTACCACCTCCGGGTCGGCGTCGACGAGCAGCCCGGCGACCCGGCGCACCAGCCGCCGGCCCGTCCCCGAGGCAGCCCCCGCCTCGCCGGCCGCCTCGGCGCACAGCGCCAGCAGCGTCTTGGTCATGTCCGACGTGCCGGGGCGGCCGGTGCTGGCGATGACAAGAACGTCCGACAGGCGGACCACCACACCGGTCCCGGCATCATGTCCGGCTGCCACCACGACCCGGAAACCGTCAAGTCCCGCCATCGTCGCGCCCCTTGTCCTTCGTCCCTGGCCTGCGTCGGCCGCTGCCCCGCCCCTGCCGGCGCGTCCGGCCCGCCGGTGCCGGGCCATCCGCCGGCGTCCGGCGTGTCCCACCCCGGTGAGCCACGTGTACCAACCATCCTGCCGGTGGATCGGGCAGACGTCAGCAACATGTCGGCTACCAGCGGACTTTCCCTCAGGAGAAGACCGTCACCCGGCCGTTGCCGGGGGGAGCAGCCGCCACGAGCGGGCCGTCCGCCCGCCGGGCCGTGACGTTCGGTCAGGACGTTCGGCCAGGACGTTCGGCCGGCCAGAAGCCCGGTCCGGGGTCAGCCGAGGGCCCGGTCCAGGTGGAGGGCCGCGCTGATCAGGGCGAGGTGCGTGAACGCCTGCGGGAAGTTGCCCAGCGCCTCCCCGGACGGCCCGATCTCCTCGGCGTACAGGCCGACGTGGTTGGCGTAGGTCAGCATCTTCTCGAACACCAGCCGGGCCTCGGCGACCCGGCCGGCCCGGGTGAGCGCCTCGACATACCAGAACGAGCACAGGTTGAAGGTGCCCTCGTCCCCGTGCAGCCCGTCGCTGCCGTCCGCCGCGTAACGGCGTACCAGGCTGTCGCTGACCAGTTCCTCGCCGAAACGGTCGAGGGTCGAGAGGAAACGGGGGTCGGTGGGCCCGGCGAACTTCACCAGGGGCATGCACAGCAGGGACGCGTCCAGCCGGGACGACCCGGGATGCTCCATGTACGCGCCACGGACCGGATCCCACGCCGCGGTCTGGACGAACCGGTACGCGCGGCCGGCGTACTCCTTCCACTCGTTGGTCGGGCCGGGCAGGCCGCGCTGCCGGGAGATCCGGCACGCCCGCTCGAAGGCCACCCAGGTCATCAGCGCCGAGTAGGTGAAGCGCTGCCGGCCGCCGCGGGTCTCCCAGATGCCCTCGTCGGGCTCCTCCCAGTGCTTGGCGAGCCAGTCCAGCTGGCGGGAGAGCGCCTCCCACAGCTGGAAGGAGATCGGCGCGGCGAGCTTGTTGTAGAGGTACACCGAGTCCATGAGCTCGCCGTAGATGTCGAGCTGGAGCTGCCCGGCGGCGCCGTTGCCGATCCGCACGGGTCTCGAGTCGCGGTAGCCGCGCAGGTGCTCGAGGACGATCTCGTCGAGGTCGGCGTTGCCGTCCACGCTGTACAGGACGTGCAGGCCCTTGTCACCGGGGGCCTCCTGGCAGCGCTGTTCCAGCCAGTCCATGAACGCGGCGGCCTCGTCGGTGAACCCGAGCGTCATGAGCGCGTAGATGGTGAACGCGGCGTCACGGATCCACGTGTACCGGTAGTCCCAGTTGCGGATGCCGCCGAGCTCCTCCGGCAGGGAGGTGGTGGGCGCCGCCACCAGCGCGCCGGTGGGCCGGTAGACCAGCAGTTTGAGCACGAGCGCGGAGCGGTTCACCATCTCCCGCCAGCGGCCGTGGTAGCGGCTGCGGCGCAGCCAGTTCTGCCAGTAGGTCAGGGTACGGTTGAACAGCTGTTCGGCCTCGCCGTCCACCAGTGGGCGGATCGGCGTGTTCCACTCCAGGACGACGTCCGCGCTGCGTCCCGTATCGAGCGCGAATGTCGCGGTGACGCCGGTGCCGTCGCTGGCCAGCGGGATGGCGGTACGCAGGGTGAGGCTGCCGACGGGAGAGTCGAACACCGCGCCCTGGCCCTCGACGATCGTCACTGTGTGTGATACCCGCCCGTAGTCGAAGCGCGGGTGGCAGCGCAGCGAGAACTCGGCCCGGCCACGTACCGCCCTGGCCTGCCGGACGACCGCGTGCGGTGACTCGGTGACGTCGCTGTCCACCGGGACCATGAAGTCGACGACCTCGCCGACGGCCTGCGGGGCGAGGAAACGGGTCATCAGGACGTTGGAGTCCGGCAGGTAGAGCTGCTTGGCCCGGGAGCCGGGACAGTGGATGCGGAAGGAGCCGCCGCGTTCGGCGTCCAGCAGGCTGGCGAACACCGAGGCCCCGTCGAAGCGCTGCGGACAGTACCAGTCGATGGTGCCGTCGGTCGCGACGAGCGCCACCGTGCGCAGGTCGCCGATGACCGCGTGCTCTTCGATGGGCGGATAACCGGTCACGCGCATGGATGGCCTCTCCGGTGGGCTGTCGACGGAATCATCGTCCGGGCGGTACGTCCGGGCGGTATGCGGTGGATTCTCGATCACGCGGGCGCCGTTCGGGCGGCAGCCGTCCATCGCCGGCCGCCGGCCGTCGCCAGCCATCGGTATCCACCGGGCACGGGCCCGGGGCTTCCGCGAACGTACGTCCGGCCGCCGGCCCGTGAGCGCCGACTTCTCGAAGTGTCAGCTTCTCGAAGTGTCAGGCGATACCGATCGACCGCCGTGGGGCTACCTTGGAGCTTGCCGGCACCGCGTCCGGCAGCGCTGCCGATGTCAGTGGCGCCGATGTCAGCGCTGCCGATGTCGGTGGCGCCCGGCGTCGCCACACAGCCAGTGCGCTGCCCTGGCGGAGTGGGCCGCCGAGGAACGCCGGCGGCGGTGGGACAGCATCGCTGACGGTGGCGTTGCTGGCGACGGTGTTACTGGCGGCGGTGTTACTGATAGTGACGTCAATGCTGGCGGCACTGGGGGTGAGGCCGGTCCGTGGCGGTCCGGCGCCAGGGGAAATGATCATCGAGCTGGATTGTCGGCTGGATGCCTGCCGGCAACGGTCGGGATGGATCGGTCCTGACCTGGGGCTATCATGAATTTGTAACGAAAAGTGTTCAAATGGGCGCGATCTGGGGCGGATCTGGAGTCAGGGTCCGGGCGTCCATGCCGGCGGTCGTTCACGTCACTCTACGATCACAGCATGCCGGCGCAGGGGCCAACGGCACAGAATGGTCAAGGCGGTCTTGTCATGTTCGCCAAAGGCGACCGGGTGTCCCCGGTTGATGATCTTGGCGGTGGGGTCTGGTCGCGCCGCGGGACCGTCCTGGCCGTGCGCGCGGCGCCACGCCGTGAACCCGCACCGGGGGACGACCTGGTCCGGGTCGAGGCGGCCGGCTGGCTGTTCTCGGAGGCTCCACGGGCAACCGTGCTGTGGGACGACGGCACAGCGGAGATCATCGCGGAGGACCGGTTACTCCTGGTGTACGACCGGGTGGAACCGCTCGGCATCCGGGTCGTGACCATGGCCATGGCCGCTCCCGTCGACGTTGTCGAGCACGGCGGGCATGTCGTCCTGCTCCTGCGTGAGGGCCTGCTGCCGCCACACGCGGTCCAGTACCTGCGGGAGAAACTGCGCGGCGTCCGGGCGTCGTTCGTCCCCACCGGCGAGGACGGCCGTTCACCGGCGGAGATCCGCCGCCGCGACCTCGAACTACTACGAGCCCTCATCGCCCAGCTGACAGGGTGACCCCAAATTTTTCGCGGGGCGAAAAATTTGGGGACTCCCGCGTTGCCCGCGGGCTGTGCCACCGCACCTTGTCCGAGAGCCCGGGGGCGGTCGACGGGCCAGCCGTCAGGATCAGGATGTGGAGTAGGGGCCGGGGCGTACGGACGGCCCGCCGTAGGAGCTGCCGTTGAGGCTGCCTCGTGGCGGCTGTTCCGTCATGGCCTGACTGACCTTGGACGCGATGGCTTCGGTCAGTCGGATCGCCTGCGTGAGCGACAGGTTCAGCACGATCTCACTGTCATCGGTCATCGCAAAGCGTACCGAGACATCCGCCATGGTGGTTCCTTTCCTCCTGTGTCGGCCCTGTGTCGGCCGCGAGAAGCCAGTCTGGTCCCTCCCACCATCCCTGATCGCGTAGTCGTACCGGCAGGCACCCCCCGGTAACCGACGGACGTATTCGTATGTTTCAGGAAATGATGTTACTTAATGCAAGATTTACTTGCCCAAAGTGGGTGACTCGTAGTCCACTCCCGCCGCTACATCACTATAAGTATCAATATACTTACATATAGTTCCTATTGTTGGTCGTGTCAGGAGGTCTGGTGACTGACAGATTGCTCGGTGTCGGCTCGTCCGCCCTCGAGAACCGACAGCCCGGCGGCGCCGCCGGGCCGGACCTGCCGACCAGGCCGGCTGGACCGACCAGGCGGGCCCCGCCGGGCCCGGCGGCGACGGAGCGGCTGGCCGCAGCGCCTCAGATCCAGCCCGGGAACCACATCCTCACCCGCCACGCCGAAGTCGGGACCACCTGCGCCGCCATGATCGGATAGAAGTAGACGAACAGCAGCACGACGACGATCGCGTAGACGCCGACCATCAGCGAACCGACAAGCCGCCGCAGGTCGGAGGCGGTCCGGGGGCCCAGGGCGACCCCCGCGAGCGCGGTCAGCCCGAGGACGAGGAACGGCAGCAGCGGCAGCGCGTAGAACAGGAACATCGTCCGGTTGGGGAAGGCCAGCCACGGCAGGAACGACGTCGCGAAGCCGACCAGGACGAGGCCCGCCCGCCAGTCCCGGCGGCTGACCCACAGCGCCAGCACGCCGACCAGCGCCGCCACCCCGACCCACCAGATCGCCGGATTGCCGATCGCGAGGATCTCCCGGGAACAGCCGGCCTGGGAGGCGCAGCCGGGCTCCCCGGCCTTGGGGGTGCTGTAGAAGTAGGCGACCGGCCGGGCCAGTACCAGCCAGCTCAGCGGCTTGGACGCGTACGGGTGCGAGGCGTCCAGATGCTCGTGGAAGCGGAAGATCTGCTGCTGGTAGTCCCACCAGCTGTGCAGCGTCCCCCACATGCCGTCACCGAAGCGGTGGCGGTTGTAACCGCCGCCGGTGACGAACCAGCCGGTCCACGTCGCCAGGAACACGATGGCCGGCAGCGGGACGAAGCTGGTGGACCACTGTGGCCCGTCCCGGCGCACGGCGGCCAGGAGCGGCCGTCGCACACCCGCCGTCCGGCGTGCCCCGGCGTCCCAGGCGATGGCCAGCGCGGCGAATCCCACGAGCGTGTAGACGGCGCTCCACTTCACCCCCAGCGACGCCCCGAGGCACAGCCCGCAGGCAAGCCGCCACGGGCGCACACCCAGACGTGCCCCGAAGCGGATTTTCTTACTGTCTGTTTTATACAGACTACTTATTGATCGCAGATCGATGTTTCCCGCTTCGGACGCGTCCTTACCCGATCGTCCGGCGAGGGGGCTGTTGTCGGTATCCGTGAGGCTGGCGGCCAGCCTGGCCCGTCCGTGATCCCGATCGAGGATCAGGCAGGCCAGGGCCAGGACGAGCCCGGTCATCAGGAAGATGTCGAGGATGCCGATCCGGCTCTGGACGAACTCCAGGCCGTCGAAGGCGAGCAGCAGGCCGGCGAAGCAGCCGAGCAGCGTCGAGCGGAACATCCTCCTGGCGGTCCGGGCGAGCACGAGCACCGCCAGCGTCCCCGCGGCCGCGGAGGCGAAACGCCAGCCCAGCTCGGGACTGCCGTGGCGGATCCCGGCACAGTCAGTGTACCCGAAGAGCCACTCGGACACCGCCATCAGCCACTTGCCCAGCGGCGGGTGGACGACGAACCCGGGGCCGTCGCACCCGCTCTTGATGTCGCTCAACTCGTAGCCGTGGGTGAGCAGACCGTAGGCGTCGTGGGTGTAGTAGACCTCGTCGAAGTAGATGCCGCGCGGTTCGGTGAGCTGCCAGAACCGCAGGACACCGGCGACCGCCGCGATCGCCAGCGACGCGAGCCAGCCCGCGAGCCGGTCGGTGGGCATCGGCGGTGTCAGCCGTTCCCGTGGGCTCAGGCCATCGTGATTACTTTTAGTAACTACCGTGGCCCGCGGCTCGCCGCCGTCCACGGTCGGATAGGTCGCTGTCACCGCCACCGCATCAATGTAGGTGCTGGCACCTGGCAGACTCGGCGGGTGTCCGGAACTCTGGTGCTCTGCGGTGCGCCGATCGGTGACGTGCGTGATGCCAGCCCCCGCCTGGGCGAGGTGCTGGCCCGCGCCGACATCGTCGCGGCCGAGGACACCCGCCGCCTGCGCCGGCTGACCGCCGCCCTCGGTGTCACGATCGCCGGGCGGGTGGTCTCCTGCTTCGACGCCAACGAGCCCTCCCGCGCGGACTTCCTGCTCTCCCACCTGCGCGCGGGAGCCACCGTCGCGCTCATCACGGACGCGGGCATGCCGGCCGTGTCGGACCCGGGCTTCCGGGTGGTGGCCGCCGCCGTCACGGCCGGGGTGGCGGTGACGGTCGTCCCCGGGCCGTCCGCGGTGACCGCCGCGCTCGCGGTCAGCGGGCTGCCCACCGACCGTTGGGTGTTCGAGGGCTTCCTGCCGCGCCGGCCGGGCGAGCGCCGGTCACGCCTGGCCGAGCTGGCCGGGGAGCGGCGCACACTGGTCATCCTGGAGGCTCCGCACCGGCTGCCCGCGACACTGGACGATCTTACCGCGGCCTTCGGGCCCGACCGCGCGGCCGTGGTGTGCCGCGAACTGACCAAGACCTGGGAGGAGACCGTCCGGGACGATCTCGGCGCGCTGGCGGCCTGGGCCCGTGAGCGGGAGATCCGGGGCGAGATCACCCTGGTGGTGGCGGGCCGGCCCGGGACGTCGTCGCAGGCGCCGCCGCAACCGGGCACGCCGGCCGCGGCCGTCCTCTCCGCCACGCTCGCGGCGGAGGTCGCCGCCCGCGAGGCCACCGGCACACCGCGCAAGGCGGCCCTCGCGGCGGTGGCGGCCGAGCACGGCGTCCCCCGCCGTCTCGTCTACGACGCCGTCCTCGCCGCCAAGACCGACCGCGGCCGAACCGACCGGGGACATCAGCGCGGGTGAGCGCCGGCCCGCGCCGGACGCCGGCTGGCTGCTCCGGCCATACAAGGGTCTGGACGTCCTGTCGCGGGCGCTCGTCGCTGGCCCACCCGACGTGCGCCCGAGCGTCGCCGGGAGTTCTGGGGCGGGCTTGAGGGAGGACGGACCCGGCGACCGCGAAGGTCTCCGCGCAGGCCCGCTGGTACACCCCGACGCCGGTGTCAACCGGTTACGTCTATGCCAACGCCAACCCGCTGACCTACAACGACCCCGACGGCCATTTCGCGCTTGCTATTCCGTTGATAGCTGCTGTCGGCTGCGGGTGAGCATCCGGGCTGCCCGTTCGGCGAGGAGGCGGATCTCGCCTGGCACGTCGGTACCGTCGACAATGAACTCGAGCATGCCGGGGTCGGTGTAGTGACGATAGATCAGCGCTTCGAGCTCGTCGGCGGTCGCGTCGGTCGTGCCGGTGCGCGCGGCGAGTTCGCGGATATCGTCGGCGTCCCTGCGGCGCTGGGCGATCAGCTTCGTGGCGAGAAGGAACTCGTCAGACGCGTACCTCACGTGGAGTCCGGGGGTAGGGACGTGCGCGAGGGCAGCCGGCGGTAGTGGCGGCATCCACATGGCCGCGCGGGTGTTGAGCCAGTTCTCCGGCAGACCGTCCTCGCGGGCGATCGCCCGGGCCTCGTCCAGGACGGCCTGGTCGCGGGTGATCGCGTCGACGTCTTCCGTGCGCCGCAGATCCCGGTTGGAGGTCGCCGCGATGGCCGCACCGCCGACGATGAACACAGCGGCTGAGACGCCGCGTGCCCGTAGCCGTTCGTCGAGCCTGGCCAGGAGTGAAATGATCTCCGTGGCGGAGAACTCGTGCCGGTCGTTCACGCTGTGACCAGGTCACGGGCTGGGACGAAGATATTGAGCCTCTTCAGGTAGTCCGGAGTCCGGGTGATGATTTCCGCTCGGTCGAGGAAGGGATGCTCGGGAACCCAGGGCTGAGGCAGACGCGTGGGCTCGCACCACGTCGGCGGTTCAACTCCGGCCCGCTCGAACTCCCGCCGCGCCAAGACGGCCAGCAGGGCATCGAAGCCCGCGCTGCCCGTGGTCGCCGGGACGGCCTCCCAGGCGGCAGCCGATCCGTCGCGCCGCTCCAACAGCAGGCGTAGATGGTCACGGCCCTGAAGGAGCATCCGCCACGCCCACTCCTCGTCGTCGGCGGCGCGGACAGCCTTGGCGGTCACCGGCGCGGACATCAGCCGTGAGGCGCGCGCGACCGCCAGCGCGCGGGCGATGCGCCGCGCCCGGAAGCAGAACACGGCGGCCGGCTTCGTCCCGCCCGAGCGGTAGGTGGAGAACCTGGACGCCGACGTTCCCAGCGCGGCCGCGAACTCGACCTGGGTCAGACCGCTGTCAGCCAGGGCGGCGTCGAGGAGCGCCATGACCTCACGAGTGTCCTGATCGAGTCTCACAGACCACACTTTACCAGCTCGTTTATCTGATCAGATAAACGAGCTGGAGATGATCCGTCGACCCCACTGCTCCGCTCCGCCTCGCACGCGCTCAGAACGGGCAGGATCCACGCGGGTTGAACCGCCCTGGGTTTTTAGAGACCGGGGCGGTTCAGGTCGGTCGTTGCATTGCACCGGGCGTCCGTCAATATAGCCCTCAGGAGCATCCATGCCCGGCTTCCGCATCATCGTGGTATTCCGGACACGGACAACCGGGGAAGGTATGTCGGTCTGACAGTGGGGTGCTGGTGAGGAAATGGCCGCCGGAGGGGTCAGCAGTTTCGTTGGATGGTCAGGGCCTTGATCATGGCGGCCCATTCGTAGCTGATCGCGTATGGCCAGCCGCGCAGTCGTGGGGAGACAGTGACGAACAGGGCGCGGCCCTCGTAACACCGTTTCACCCGTAGTCGTGCCCGGGTGTCCTGTGGGGTCCCCACCACGATCAGTACGGATCGCCAGCCGTAACGGGTGGCCAGTTCCGCGGTCATCCGTGCCTCACCCTGGGTGGTGACCGGGTCCGGGCGGAAGCAGATCACCTGGATGCCGGGCAGGGCGGCCGGGCACGGGTCGTCGGACCCGGCCGGGGTCGACACGGCGAGTACCGGCGCGTACCCGGCCCGGGCCAGGTCGACCGCTCTGGCCAGCCGGCCGGGGCTGCCGGCGTACATCACGATCGCGTCGACCGGCTCCGGGGCGTCCCGGACCGGCCAGACGAACAACCGCCCGGTCGCGGTGAGGAACACCACGGCGGCCAGGCCGATCCCGACCCCGACCCGTCCACCCGGCACCCGTCCGAGCCAGCCTCGCGTCCGAGCGGGCCGGTCCGGCATCCGCCTGAACCAGGCTGGCATCTGGGCGGGCCGGTCCGGTGTCCGTCCGAACTGGTCTGGAGCCCGGGTGAACTGGACCGGTATCCGGGTGAGCTTGTTCGGTGCCCGTCCGGGCCGGCCTGAAGCCCGGGCCCGGAGCGGGCGATGTTCCCGACGGCCCGGGACGGGGCCCGGCATCCACCCGAACCGGCCTGGCAGCCGGGCCCACCCGAACCGGCCTGGCTGACGGGCCCGGGCGAACCGGCCTGGCTGACGGACGGGCCCGCCCGGCTGCCTCATGAAGCGGTCATGGCGGGCTGCCGCGCCACCCCGATCCGCGAGCAAGGGTAGACCAGTGAGGACTGCGCCCGGTCGGCGGGCCAGACCACGTGCGCGACACCGTCCCGCCACTGCACGAGATGGCTGTGATGGCCGACCTGGAGGCCGGTGGCCTCGTCGAGACGGAAACGGCCCAGCAGGGTGGACGTGTCGAGTGTGCGGGCGGCGGCGAGCACATGATGGTCGTCGGCCTGGCCGTTCGCCCAGATACAGCGGCCCAGGACCAGCCCGGCCGCGTAGGCTACCGCCGCGGTCGCGGCCGGCAGCTGGTCGTACATCTGCTGGTAGCAGGCGACGAACTCGGACACGCTCGGACCGGTGCCAGCCTCCGCGGGTAGCCGTGGTGACCAGGCGCGTGGGCCCAGCAGGCCATCGCGGCGATCACGCAGTGTGGCCAGTGCGCCGTCGTGCCCGGCGGTGGAGAACGCCGCGGCCCGCCACGGCCGGCGCAGCAGCACCTCGGCCGCGGCGTTCTCGTCGTCCGGATCGCCCTGGACGATCAGGACGTCAGCGGGTGGTACGCGGCGCGCGGCGATCATGGCCCGGCCGGGACGGAACACGCTGGAGGCGACCTCGAAGCCCAGTCGTGCGGCGGCGGCCCGCACGACGGAGACGACTTCCAGCGCCCGGTCGTCGGAGGCCAGCAGCACCGTGACCCTGCGGGCCTGCCGGTCGGCGGCGCGGACCGCGGCGAGCAGCCCCCGCGTCCACGTCGAATGCGGGGAGAGCAGATTGACGACGTTCGGGAACGCCTGGCGGACGAACCGGGTCGAGGGCGCGCCGATGTTGAACACGACCCGGTCGGTGGCGGCACACGCGGCCAGCGCGCTGCGCTGACCGTACGGGCCGAAGATCGCGTCCGGCCCGGCCGCGGCCGCGGCACGCGTCGCCGCGGCGGGATGCGGATGCGCGTCGTACGCGGTGACGTTGATGTCGTCCCACGGCGGCGGAAGCTGCTCATCACGAGCCCACAACGTGACCGCGCGCAGAGTGGTCAGACCGTGGACGGCCGCCGGACCGGTCAGCGGAGTCACCAGCGCGACAGCGAGCGACGAGGACATCGG
Organism: Protofrankia sp. CiP1_Cm_nod3; assembly: GCF_982290655.1. NCBI lineage: Bacteria > Bacillati > Actinomycetota > Actinomycetes > Frankiales > Frankiaceae > Protofrankia > Protofrankia sp. CiP1_Cm_nod3. The sequence goes on along the minus strand of NZ_CEVIVD010000016.1, from coordinate 28,061 downwards.
TACCTGTCTACCAGGTGATGGGCCTGCGATGTTCAACGGAGTGTCGACGTTGTTATGACACCCGGGCCATGGGGATGGCTTGTTCTGGCGCCTCGGCCGTGGATACGGCAGGCGGAGAGGCGGACGTCCGGGCCTGGATCATTCGTCTGCCGCCCCGGTTCCCGTGGTTCCGTAGGATCGATTCGCAGAAGCGCTTCCGTCCCGGGCGTCTCGTCCCGGGCCACCGGCGGGACGAGACGGAAGACGGGACGAGACGGAAGAGATGAGACGGAAGAAAGGTGAGTGAGCGGTAGATGGCACGCGACGGTGGGCGCCGTGGCGACCCTCCGCCCGCGCCGCCGCCGTTGTCGGTGGAGGCAGAGGTGATCGACAGCCACTGCCACCTCGACATCATGGGTGGGGAGGTGGACGCGGCCGTCGCGGCGGCACGGGCCGCCGGTGTCCGGCGGCTGGTGACGGTGGGGGTCGACCTGCCGACCAGCCGTTGGCAGGCGCAGGTCGCGGCCGGGCATCCCGACGTCTACGCCGCTGTCGCGATCCATCCGAACGAAGCCGCCGACGGCGTGGACGAGGAGACGTTCACCGAGATCGCCGAACTGGCCGCGGCGCCGAAGGTGCGGGCGGTCGGGGAGACCGGCCTGGACTACTACCGCACGCCACCCGAGCGGCACGCCGCTCAGCAGGACAGTTTCCGCCGCCACATCGCGATCGCCAAGCAGGCCGGCCGCACCCTCATGATCCATGACAGGGAGGCCCACGAGGACACACTGCGTATCCTCGTCGAGGAAGGCGCGCCCGAACGAGTGGTCTTCCACGCCTTCTCCGGGGACGAGGCCATGGCGAAGGTCTGCGCCGACGCCGGCTACGTGATGTCCTTCGCCGGGAACGTGACATTCAACAACGCGCAGCGCCTGCGGGACGCTGCCGCTGTCGCGCCCCGTGACCTGCTGCTGGTCGAGACGGATGCCCCGTTCCTCACCCCGGTGCCGTGGCGGGGCCGGCCGAACGGCCCGTACCTGATACCGCTGACGCTGCGCGCGCTGGCCACCGCCCGCGGGGAGGACGTCGACACCCTCGCGTCGGCGATCGCCGCCACCTCTGAACGGATGTTCGGACCCTGGTAGCCCCCGGCCCGGATACTCCCCCCTCGTCGTCGTCCGGTTCGGGGCTTCCCGATGGTCTGCTCACGCCGGCGGACGTACGGTCGATCAGCGCCGCTGTCGGCGTACGGCCGACCAAGCGCCGTGGCCAGAACTTTCTCGTCGACCCCAACACCGTCCGCCGGCTGGTCCGCCTGGCGGATGTCGGGCCGGACGAGACCGTCCTGGAGATCGGTCCCGGACTGGGCTCGCTGACCCTCGGACTGCTGCCGGCCGCCCGCCGGGTCGTCGCGGTCGAACTGGACGAGGCGCTGGCCGCGGCACTGCCGGCGACCGTCACGGCACGGCTCGGGCCAGCGGTTGCGGCCCGCCTGACCGTGCTGGCGGCGGACGGCCTGCGCCTGGAGCCCGCGGACATCCCTGGCGACCCGCCGAGCGTCCTGGCCGCGAACCTGCCCTACAACGTGGCCGTCCCGCTGCTGCTCGGCGTACTTGAACGTTTTCCGTCGGTCAGGCGCGGGCTGGTCATGGTGCAGGCCGAGGTCGCCGACCGGCTGACCGCGTCACCAGGTGGACGGGTGTACGGCGTGCCGAGCGTGAAGATGGCCTGGTACGCGTCGGCGCGTCCGGCCGGCCCGGTGCCGCGGGCGGTGTTCTGGCCGCAGCCGAACGTCGATTCGTCCCTGGTGGCGTTCAGCCGTCGTGATCAGCCGGGGCCGCCACGGTTGCGCCGGGCCGTTTTCGCCGCGGTGGACGCGGCCTTCGCGCAGCGCCGCAAGACGCTGCGGGCGGCGCTGTCGGGCTGGGCGGGGTCGGCGGACCAGGCCGCGCGTCTCGCGCTGGCCGCGGGCATCGACCCGTCCGCCAGAGGCGAGATCCTGGACGTGGCCGCCTTCACCCGCCTCGCCCTCACCCGCCTCGGTCCGGGTGCCGGCTCCGAGTGACGGCAGGCTGGCTCTGACCGACGCGCCGGTGGCACGGACGCGGTCGTGCGCTCAGCGCACGCGGTTGTCACGCTGTGTACCCGGGACGAGTTTCAGCTCGACGGCAGGGCGGGAGCGTGCCACGGCCTCGTCGACGCGCGGCAGTACGACCTCTTCGACGTCCCGGGAGCCTCTCCGGGATCTTCCAGGCCGCGATCTTCTCGGCGGCCTGGTCGGTGATCAGCGGGCTTCTGCGGGCGGCCGGCTGCCGGCGTACGCGGCCGGCCACGCCCAGCGCGGCCGATCACTGGCGTGACCAGCCACCCGTGTGCATCGTCTTACCCGGCGGTGGCGAGGGCGCTCGTTTCCTACCGGCCGGATAGGTTCGTTGGTGCCCGGTGCCAGAGCACGCCCCAGGAGCGAAGGAGAGTCCGCTGTCTCGGTCTCACCGGCACCCTTCCGGTGCCGCCGGCGCCGACCGGCCGTCCGCGCCCGTTCCGGGCAGCCGGGTGACTGTCCGTGCGCCGGCCAAGGTCAACCTGCATCTCGGTGTCGGGGCACGCCGCGACGACGGCTACCACACGGTCATCACGATTCTGCAGGCCGTCTCGCTCTACGACGAGATCACGGTGTCCACGGCCGACGGTGCCGGGCTCGACCCGGACGCCGTGGAGCCCGCCGTGTCCGTGGAGGTCACCGGTGAGGGAGCCGCCGGGCCGACAGCGCCGCTCGTCCCGCTGCCCGGGCCGCCCGGCCGGCCCGGGCCGTCCGCGCCGGCTGGCGACGCCGCGGCGAGCGCGGCCGCGGCCCGGATCTCCCTGGTCCCGACCGGGGTGGACAACCTGGCCGTCCGCGCGGCCCATGTGCTTGCCGCCCGTGCCGGTGTGCGGGGGGCGGCCGCCCACATGACCATGGCGAAGGGTATTCCGGTCGCGGCCGGGATGGCCGGTGGCAGCGCTGACGCGGCCGGTTCGCTGGTCGCCTTCGACGCCCTGTGGGGCACCGGTCTGGACAGGTCGGTCCTCTCCGAGCTCGCCGCCGGGCTCGGCAGCGACGTGCCGTTCCCGCTCGCGGGTGGGACGGCGCTGGGTACCGGCCGCGGTGAGCAGCTCACGCCGGTGCTGGGGCGCGGCGAGTACCACTGGGTGTTCGCGCTGGCCGACGGCGGCCTGTCCACCGCGTCGGTCTACGCCGAGTTCGACCGGTTGTCACAGGGACGCCTGCGTACCGAGCCGACCCCGCCGGACGCGGTGCTGGCCGCGTTGCGCACCGGCGATCCGGTCGAGCTGGGCCGGGCGCTGGTGAACGACCTGCAGCCGGCCGCGCTGCGGCTGCGCCCGTCGTTGCGCCGGGTGCTGGAAACCGGCGTCGAGCTCGGGGCGGTCGGCGCCATCGTCAGCGGTTCCGGGCCGACCTGCGCTTTCCTGGCGCGGGACGCGGAGCAGAGCGTGGCTCTGGCGGCGAGCCTGGCCGGGATGGGTGTGTGCCGGGCGGTACGGCACGCGCACGGCCCGGTGCCGGGCGCGCGTGTGGTCGATCCGGGCGGCTCCAGCGGATGACCGCGCGCAGGAGCATCACCGCCGGACGGGACCGGCCGCCAGCCCAGGCAGCGCCGTCCCGGCCAGCACTGTCCCGGCCAGCACTGTCCGGGGCAGCCCAGGCAACGCCGTCCTTGCCGGCGCTGTCCTGGTTGGCGCCGTCTGGGTGGCGCCTTGGGACGAGCCGGCTGACGGCCCCGGGCCGCCGGAACGCTGGGTGACCGTCGGATGAGCGGCGTCCTGGTGACGATGGAGGCGGTGGTGGCCGCCTTCGGCACCCGCACCCTGCTGGACGGGGTGAGCCTGGGCATCGGGACCGGTGAGCGCATCGGGGTGGTCGGCCGCAACGGGGCGGGCAAGAGCACCCTGCTGCGGCTGCTCGCCGGCCAGGCCCGCCCGGATGCGGGCCGGATCGTGCGGGCTGGTTCCGTGCGGGCCGGCCTGCTGGCCCAGGACGACCGGCTCGCGCCCGACGCGACCGTGCGCCAGGCCGTGGTCGGTGACGTTCCCGACCACGTCTGGGCGGCGGATCCGCGGCGCCGGTCGGTGCTTGCCGGCCTGGGGCTGCTCGACCGGCTCGACGCCGTGGTCGGGCGCTCCTCCGGTGGTGAGCGCCGGCGCGTCGCGCTGGCCGCGCTGCTCGTCGACGACATCGATCTGCTGGTCCTGGACGAGCCCACCAACCATCTCGACGTCGAGGGTGTGGCCTGGCTCGCCGCCCACCTGCGGTCGTGGCGCGGCGGGCTGCTCGTGGCCACCCACGACCGGTGGTTCCTCGACGAGGTCTGCGAGCGGGTCTGGGAGGTCGTCGACGGCCGGGTGGACGCCTACGACGGCGGTTACTCCGCGTATGTGCTCGCCCGGGCGGAGCGCACGCGGCAGGCCGACGCCGCCGAGGCGCGGCGGCAGAACCTGCTGCGCAAGGAGCTGGCCTGGCTGCGCCGGGGCCCACCGGCCCGCACCAGCAAGCCGCGTTTCCGGATCGAGGCGGCCAACGTGCTGATCGCCGACGAGCCGCCCGCCCGGGACACTCTCGGCCTGCGCAGCTTCGCCGCCTCCCGTCTCGGCAAGGACGTCTACGACGTCGAGGATGTCACGCTGCGTATCGGCGACCGTGTGCTGCTGGCGGACGTGACCTGGCGGCTGGGCCCGGGGGACCGGGTGGGTCTCGTCGGGGCCAACGGCAGCGGCAAGACGACGCTGATGCGCCTGCTGACCGGGCAGGTGGGCCCGGACGCGGGCCAGGTGAAGGCCGGTAGGAGCGTGCGTCCCGCCCTGCTCGCCCAGGAGATCCACGAGCTGGACCCGGGCCTGCGCGCGCTGGAGGCGGTGGAACAGGCCGGCCGGGTGCTGGAGGTGGGCCGCGGCCGGGAGCTGACCGCCGGCCAGCTCCTGGAGCAGTTCGGCCTGCCCTCGGCCCGGCAGTGGACCCGCGTGGGCGATCTTTCCGGTGGGGAGCGCCGCCGGCTGCAGCTGCTGCGGCTGCTCATGCAACGGCCGAACGTGCTGCTGCTGGACGAGCCCACCAACGACCTGGATACCGACACGCTGACCGCGCTGGAGGACGTCCTGGACTCCTGGCCGGGCACGATCGTCGCTGTCAGCCACGACCGTTACTTCCTGGAACGAACCTGCGACACGATCTTCGCCATGTTCGGCGACGGGTCGCTGGTCATGCTGCCCGGCGGGGTGGACGAGTACCTCTCCCGGCGGCAGGCCGCCACCCGGGCCGAGGCAGCCGGCGCCCCGGCCGGACGCACCGCCACCGGACGCCCCGGCGGTGCCGCCGCCACCGCGGCGGGCGCCGTCGCCGGACCTGGTGCCGCCGACGGCGCGGACTCGGGCACCGCCGCCGGGAGCACCGGCGGTCCGCTGTCGGCCGGGCAGGCGCGGCTCGCGCGCAAGGAGCTGACCCGGCTGGAACGGGCCCTGGAGCGGCTGGCCCGCCGCGAGAGCGCGCTGCACACCGCGCTCGCCGAGGCGGCCACCGACCATCAGCGCCTGCTCGCCCTCGACGCCGAACTGCGCGAGGTCGTCGCCGAGAAGTCCCGCACCGAGGACGCCTGGCTCTCCCTCGCCTCCGGCCTCGAGGACGCCTAGAGCGTCAGTCAGGTAACCATACGTATCCATCCTGAACGATGGCACGCTTCGATGGACGTCGGCCACCAGAGAAGATCGGCGTAATTTTGTCGTTGTGTACGCTTTTGCGGCCAAAAAGCGTACACAGCGACAAACTCTCCTGGATCATGGCCTGCGCGGGTGGTCGTGGATGGGATCCGCGCTACTTGACCGGCGTTCTAGCCCATCCGCATCAAGCAGGATCCACGCGAAGCGCTCTGGGGCGTGTCTGATGGATGTTGGTCGATGTGGGCGGCGGCACCCACCAGGATGCTGGGGTCCCCGGAGCACTCCGCGGTGGTTTTGCCTGGGTGTGCGTTCCCTTGGTGATCGCCGGTAGGTGATCGCCAAGCCACGGGCGGCGCCCACCACAGAGGCCGGGGCCCCCAAATAGTGCCTAAGGCACTATTTGGGGAGAGCCTTTGCCTGGAGGCGTTGTGGGTCGGGCCAGCGGACCTCGTGGACGAGGTGCAGTGTCTCCATCGCCTTGATCAGGTAGAAGCTGGAGTCCACCTGCCAGGGCCTGACGCCGTGGCGGGCCAGCGTGGGCTCGGCGTGGTGCAGGTTGTGCCAGGACTCGCCCATCGACAGGATGGCCAGCGGCCAGACGTTGCCGGAGCGGTCCCGCGACCTGTACGGGTGCTTGCCGGCGACGTGGCAGATGCTGTTCGTCGACCAGGTGACGTGGTGCAGGACGCACACCCGGACCAGGCTCGCCCAGAAGAACGCCTGCACCGCCGCCTCGAACGAGCCGCCCCACAGGCCACCGACCAGTGCCGGGGCCGCGAGGCTGAGCGTCGCCCAGAGCCCGAACAGGCGGCTGACGCGGACGATGTCGGCGTCGTCGAGCAGGTCCGGGGCGTACCGGCGCTGGTCGGTCTGTTCGACGTCGAACAGCCAGCCGATGTGGGCGTGCCACAGGCCCTTGGTCAGGGCGCGGAAGCCGGGGCCGTAGCGCCATGGCGAGTGCGGGTCGCCGTCCCGGTCGCTGAAGGCGTGGTGACGCCGGTGGTCGGCCACCCAGCGGATGACCGGGCCCTCGATCGCCATGCTGCCGGCGATGGCGAGCGCGACGCGTACCGGCCTGGAGGTCCTGAACCCGCGGTGGGTGAAGTAGCGGTGGAAACCGACCGTCACCCCGTGGCCGGTGATCGCGTACATGGCGACGGCGATGATCACGTCGCGGGGGCTGATCCACCGGTCCCACAGCAGCGGTACCGCGGCGGCGAGGGCCGCCAGCGGGATCATGATGACCATGGTGAGGGTGATCTGTTCCCCTCGTGCCTTCAGCGCGGACCTCGGCGCCACGGTGTGCCGGGTGGGCGCGCCCACCTGGGCCGCGGGGGCCGTGGCACCCGCCGGGTTCACCGTGTCGGTAGCGGTCATGACATAACCCCGTCCATCAGTGCCGTCCACCGGTTTCGTCGTCGCAATGGTTTCCGTTGTGACACCGTAGCTTGTGACACCGTAGCTTGCGGCGGTAACACGTGGTGTCCGGGGCGGGAAACATCGTGGAAAAACAATTTCACGGGCCTGGACGGTTGCGGCCAGGGTACGGTGGTTGTCACCAGGAGCTGGTGGGGGCGGCTGGCGGCGGTCGCGCGCGGTGGCGACGCGGCGGGCCGGGGGTGTCCCGGACCCGAAAAAATCATGGCCATGTCCTCTTTGGCCTGCTGGCAGTGGTATGCTACGAAAGATTTTCTCGGTCCGCCGTGGTGTAATTGGCAGCACAGGAGATTTTGGTTCTTCTAGTCCACGTTCGAGTCGTGGCGGCGGAGCCCCGGGCCGGATCGGCGGGTGCGCCGGTCCGTACAAATCATTTGGTCCACCGGAATTGTCCACGATATCCCCTGGCCGCGGATATCCGCCGGTCGCAATCCGGTAAGCTCGACACGCATCGAGTTGATGTCCACGATCAGGGGAGCTCGTGTGACCCAACCACGTCTGGCGGCCGTTGTCGTCCTCGCCGCGGGTGAGGGCAGGCGGATGCGCTCCGCGACCCCGAAGGTGCTTCACCGTGTCGCCGGGCGCACCCTTGTGGATCATGTTCTCGCCGCGGTCGCCCCGCTCGGGGCCGAGCGGCAGCTGGTGGTCGTCGGGCACGGGCGCGAGCAGGTGGCCGCGGCGCTGGCCGGTCGCGTGCCCGAGGTCACCCCGGTCGTGCAGGCCCGCCAGGGCGGCACCGGCCACGCCGTGCGGGCCGCGCTGCCCGCGGCGGGTGACATCCGCCCGGACGACCTCGTGGTCGTCGTCCCGGGGGACACCCCGCTGCTGACCGGCGCGACGATGTCGGCGCTGGTCGCGGCGCACGCGCACGAGCCGGCGGCGGCGACGGTGCTGACCGCCGAGGTGCCCGATCCCTTCGGCTACGGGCGGGTGCTGCGGGATCCGTCCGGCCGGATCCGCGCGATCGTCGAGCAGGCCGACGCCGACGCCGCCACCGCCGCCGTCCGGGAGATCAACACCGGCGTGTACGTGTTCACGGCCGGCCCGCTGCTGGCGGCGCTGTCCTCCCTGACGGCCGACAACGCCCAGGGCGAGGAGTACCTGACCGACGTGGTCGGCGCGTTCTTCGACGGCGGGCGGACCGTCCGGGCGTATCCGCTGGACGACCCCGGGGAGGCCGCCGGGGTCAACGACCGGGTCCAGCTGGCCGCCGCCGCCGCGGCCATGCGGGACAGGCTGGTGACCGCGGCCATGCGGGCCGGCGTCACCGTGCTGGATCCCGCCACCACCTGGATCGACGCCGACGTGGCCCTCGAGGCGGACGTGACGCTGCTCCCGCACACCTTCCTGCACGGCAGCACCCGGGTGGCGGCCGGCGCGGTGATCGGCCCCGACTGCACGCTCACCGACACGCTGGTGGGTGCCGCGGCCACGGTGAGCCGGACGACCGCCTCCCGAGCGGTGATCGGCCCGGACGCGGCCGTCGGCCCCTACACGCATCTGCGCGAGGGCACCCGTGTCGGCCGCGGGGTCAAGCTCGGCGCGTTCGTGGAGACGAAGGCCGCGGAGATCGCCGACGGGGCGAAGGTGCCGCACCTGGCCTATGTGGGGGACGCGGTGATCGGCGCGCGTAGCAACATCGGATGTGGCACGATCGTGGCGAACTACGACGGCGTCGCCAAGCACCGTACGGTGATCGGCGCGGATGTCAAGATCGGAAGTGACACCGTACTGGTGGCGCCCGTGCATGTTGGCGACGGTGCGTACACCGGCGCCGGTTCGGTCGTGACCGAGGATGTGCTGCCGGGCGCACTCGCGGTCAGGGAGGGCCGGCAGCGGACGATCGAGGGATGGGTCGAACTACGGCGTCCGGGCACCGCGGCGGCACGAGCCGCCGCTGCCGCGCGCGGGTATGCCGAACAGGCAGGTGACGACGGTGGCCCGAACGGGGTGGCTCACGCCGGGGCTGATCGCGCCGGGCCGGCCCCTGTCACGGTTGCCGGTATTTCCGACAACGGGCACCGCGCGTAGCGGCTCGCCACGGTATGAGGACCGACCATGACGGAGCGGGACGAAGGTGGAGAACCTTTGATGGCCTATCAGACGGATAATCGGCGCAACCTGATGCTTTTCGGTGGCCGTGCACACCCTGACCTGGTGGCCGAGGTTGCCCGGGAACTTGATGTCGAACCGGTTCCCACCAATGCGTATGAATTCTCCAACGGAGAGATCTTCGTCCGGTTCGAGAAATCCGTACGCGGATGTGACGCGTTCGTGCTGCAGTGCCACTCCTCGCCGGTGAACACCTGGCTCATGGAGCAGCTCATCATGGTCGACGCGCTGAAGCGGGCCAACGCGAAGCGGGTCACCGTGGTCGCGCCCTTCTACCCCTACGCCCGGCAGGACAAGAAGCACCGCGGCCGGGAGCCGATCTCGGCCCGGCTGATCGCCGACCTGTTCAAGACCGCCGGCGCGCACCGGCTGATGTCGGTGGACCTGCACACCGCCCAGATCCAGGGCTTCTTCGACGGCCCGGTGGACCACCTGTTCGCGCTGCCGCTGCTCGCCGACTACATCGAGGCCAAGCTCGACACGTCCGCGGTCACGGTGGTGGCCCCGGACGCCGGCCGGGTCCGGGTGGCCGAACGCTGGACCGACCGGCTCGGCTGCCCGCTGGCGATCATCCACAAGCGCCGCGACCGGGACGTCCCGAACCAGGTGAAGATGTTCGACGTGGTGGGCGAGGTCTCCGGCCGTACCTGCGTCGTCGTCGACGACATGATCGACACCGCGGGCACCATCACCAAGGCGGCGGAGTCGCTGCGCGAGCACGGCGCGACCGATGTGATCGCCGCGGCGACGCACGGTGTGCTCTCCGGCCCGGCGGTGGACCGCCTGAAGAACTCCGAGATCAGCGAGGTCGTGCTCACCAACACCCTCCCGCTGCCCAGCGAGGCCCGCATCGACAAGATCACTGAACTGTCGATCGCGCCGTTG
>NZ_CEVIVD010000016.1:11853-17438 GCF_982290655.1 Protofrankia sp. CiP1_Cm_nod3 | reverse complement strand
CGCTGGCGCCTCCCCATGGCCGGGCCCGTGTCGCCCGACGGCTGTGCGATCGTTGACCGTATGGACATCCTGGGGCGAACAGTCCGGCGATGAGCGGACTGTCGGTGCTGTCGGGCGGATTCATCGGTGGCCTGTTCGCGGCGGTGGCGGTTTTATGGATCATGGTGATCCGAATCCGTCGCGGATGGCCGAAACCGACCAGGTTACTGGCCGTCCCCGTGGCGATACTTCTGACGGTCGCGGCGGTGGCCGACGTGGTCAACGCCTACTTCAGTTACCTGCCCCGGCTCGGGGACGTGGTGGGAGCGGCGACCGCGGGCGGCTCCGATCCGCGTCTGAAGGTCGCGGACCTGCGCTCCCCGACGCCGTCGGACGCCCCGCGTCCGCATCCCCACGGAGCCGTCCTGACCCTGCCGGTTCCGGACCGTGGTAGCGGGTTCGGGCGGACGACCGCGCTCGTCTACCTTCCGCCCCAGTACTTCGACCAGCCGCGGTGGCGCTTTCCGGTGCTCTACCTGATCCACGGATCACCTGGCATCCCCGCTGACTGGCTGCGGGGCGGGCAGGCCGCCGACGCCGGTGCCCAGGTCGCCGCCGCCGGCCATCCGGTGATCATCGTGATGCCGCGGATGAGCCGTGGCTGGCTCGACGACCCGGAGTGCGTCGACGGGGTGACCGAACATGTCGAGACCCATCTGTTCAGCGACGTCATACCGACGGTCGAGTCGGCCTTACGGGCCGAGTCCGGACCGGCCGGCCGGGGGATCGCCGGGATGTCGGCGGGTGGTTACTGCGCGCTCAACCTCGGCCTGCGGCACAGATCCATGTTCGGAACGATCATAGACATGTCCGGGCTGACCCGTCCGACCCACGAGGACGGGCTCCGCCCGCTGTTCGGTACCGGTCCGGCGGCCCAGGCCGCCGCGGCCGCGAACAGCCCTGATCTCTATGTCGACGGGCTGGGACCGGGCCCCCGGCCGCGGGTCTGGCTCGACGCGGGGCGCCGTGACCACGCCGTCACCACTCCCATCCGGCATATGCGTGATCTTCTCAGCGCTGACGGGTACCCGGTGCAGCTACACCTGCGACCGGGGGTGCACACGTTCACGGTATGGCGTCCCGCGCTGCGGGACGCGCTCGCCTGGTTCGCCGGCGGTACCTCGTCGGCGCCCACCGTCTAAGCCGTGTCCGTCCCGCGTACGGCGGTGCTTTTCGTCCTGGCCGCGCTCGCCGAGATCGGCGGGGCCTGGCTGGTGTGGCAGGGGATCCGTGAGCACCGGGGTGTGCTGTTCGTCGGCGGCGGGCTGGTCTCCCTGTGCGTCTACGGGCTCGTCGCCACGCTTCAGGAGGAGGCGGCCTTCGGGCGGCTGCTGGCCGCCTACGGCGGCGTGTTCGTCGCCGGCTCCCTCGCCTGGGGCGTTGTCGCCGACGGTTACCGGCCTGACCGTTACGACATCGCCGGCGCGTTCGTCTGCCTGACCGGAGCCGGCCTCATCATGTTCGCTCCCCACCGGTGATCCCGGTCCTCCCGGCGGGTGGATGGCGCTCTACTCGGTGGGGGAGACCGACAGCGGCCAGGTGCCGCCTCGTACGCAGCGTCCGGTGGTCAGGTCCCAGGCCCAGTGGTGGCGCGGGCATTCCAGCACGCCGTCGACGATGTCGGCGTCGGTGAGATCCTCGCCGGCGTGTGGGCAGTAACGCTGAATCCGCAGTCCGTCACGGGTGATCGTTTCGTCCGACACGGAGCTGTCCTGCCGCAGCTGCCAGGTCACCACCGGGGTGTCGCCGTAGCGCAGCAGGCCCATCAGGGTGACGTCGAACAGGTCCGGATCGCGCCGGAGCCCTATCCGCATCGACAGCAGCGCCTCCTCCCAGGTGGCCTCCCCGTCGACGATCGCGCGCAGGACGCGCGGCGGGACATGCAGCTCGTAACTGCCCGGCGGGCCAGCGGCCACCGCGCTGCCGCCGGCTGTGCCGTCGCTGGCTGTGGTGCCGCCGGCCGTGGCGCCGCCGGGTGGGACAGCGTCGGGTGGGAGCGCCGGGGGCGAGGCCGCCACGACCGCCGGTTGCGGGGGAACCGGCCGGATCATCACCGTCCACCGCCGCGTACCGGAAAGAATGGTGAGATCGCGCTGGTAGTCCGCCAGCAACGGGCGGTTGCGCCGGATCAGCCGGGAGAAGTAGGCGTCCAGCTCGGCCGTGTTCACCGGGGTGTCGGGGCGTTGTTCGTGCGCGCCCCACTGCGCCTGCCGGCGCCGAGCGTAGCCGGCGACGTCGGTGGGTGCCGGTGCCGGTGCCGCGGCCGTGACCGGTTTGCCGCCGACGATGTCGATCCGGTCACCAGGCTGGACGTCGACGATCTTCACCTGCGGGGCCGCCTCGACGAACGAGGGCGCGACGTCCGCCCAGTGCGGAAAGATCGTCTGTTCGCGGTCGTTGTGGACGCGCAGAGCCGGGTCGAGGAAGACTGGCGGCCCCGCGCAGGGGACGTAGGCGCGGGCGTCGGTCGCGGCGACCGTCCGCATCAGGGTGTCGAGGAGGCCGGAACGCACCTGGGCGACCTTCTCCCGCATCACCGGCAAAGGATAGAAGTAGCAGTTCGGGTACCACATGGCCCCGGAGAACTGCGCGGCGAGCAGGTCGACGTCGCGTGGCAGCTCGGTGAGCTTGGGGTGGCAGTCGTTGAGGTCGAGGAAGCGGAAACCGTCCAGCTCGACCAGGAGCGCGCTGTCCTCCTTGTGGCTGGTGTCCAGCAGCATGGTCGCCTGGAGGCCGGGGCGCAGCGGTACCGACTCGCCGTGGCCGAGCACGGTGATGTCGCTGAAGCCGAGGCCGCGCATCTCCCGCAGCAGGTCCCGGGAGCGGAAGGCCGCGCAGAGCACCGGCAGCGACCGGGGGAGCATGCGCAGCAGCGCCCGGTCGAAGTGGTCGGTGTGGGTGTGCGAGACGTACAACGCGTCATAGGAGCCGGCGGCGACCCGCTCGAGCAGGTGCCCGTTGTCCGGGAACGGGAACCAGGACTCAAGAAAAGCCGGGTGGAACCACGGGTCGATGAGCAGCCGGAATTCATCGTGTCGTACGACGAAACCGGCGTGGCCGATGTAGTCGATGGAACTTTTCCGTGCGGCAGTCAATGGCATGTCGTTTCCGTCCCCCGCACGCGCCGGCCCGGCGCGAGACCCCCTCGGTCGACGCGCGACGTCGACTCGTGCGCTGCCGACTATAGCGAGGGCGGCCACGCCGCCCGGCCGGCCTGCCGCGAGGGCGACTTACCGCGAGGGCGGCTGTGCGGCCCGGCGCAGGAAGCGGGCCGGGCTGCCCACCCACACCTCGGCCTCGGGGACGTCGGTGAGTACGACCGCGCCCATGCCGAGCGTCGACCACGCGCCGATCGTGAGGTTCTCCCGGACGAGCGCGCCCTGGCCGAGGTAGGCGCCGGCCCCGACCCGCACCCCGCCGGCCAGCGTGACCGATCCGCAGATCGTCGCGAAATCGGCGACGACGTCGTCGTGGGTGAGCACCGTGTTCGGCATCACCGAAACATGATTACCGACGGTGACGGATGTGGTCAGGGCCGCCCCCTGGAGGAGCACGCTGCCATGACCGAGCGTGCATGAGGGCGGCAGGTGCACGCTGGGGTGGACGACCGTGCCGAAGCGCTCCGGGCCGACGCCGTCAGCGGCCAGGCGGGCGGCGAGCCGGGCCCGGACCGCGCCGGAGCCGGGGCAGAGGATCACCGCCGCGTCCGGCGTACCGGCGACCACCTCCGTGCCGCCGACGACGGGCAGGCCGTCCACCGTGCCGCCGTGGCGGGCCGGATCGTCGTCCGTGAAACCGATCAGCTGGTATCGTTCGGTGGCGAGCACGGCCTGGGCCGTCTCGCGGGCGAACCCGCCGGCACCGACCAGCAACAGGGGTTGCGGCGTCTGAGCCCTCATCGGACCGTTATAGCCGCATGCGCGCACTGTGCGACAACAGCCCTCCATCGGGCCGTCCATCAGGCCCTCCACTCGGTCCCACCCGGCACGCCACACGGTCTTCCGTCGGCGACAGGGCGGATCCGTCGGCTCATGATGCGTCCGGTACTCTGAAAGACCGCGTCGCGGCGCTGCTGGTTTCTTGTGCTAAGGCGGCGCCGATGTCCATTGAAGATCCGTAATAGGAGGATGAGTACCGCCATGTCCGAGGTCCGCATCGCCGCGGAGCCCCGCACCGAGTTCGGCAAGGGCGGGGCTCGTCGTACCCGCAAGGCCGGCAAGGTCCCGGCCGTCCTGTACGGCCACGGCCAGCCGCCCCGCCACATCTCGCTGCGCGCTCACGATCTTCTGCACGCGTTCAAGACCGATGCCGGTACGAACGTGCTGCTCCGGCTGGAGCTCTCCGACGGGACGCAGCTCGCCCTTCCCAAGGACGTCCAGCGTCATCCGATCAAGGGCAGTTTCGAGCACGTCGACCTGGTCATCATCCGTCAGGGCGAGCGGGTCACGGTCGAGGTGCCGGTGACCCTCGTCGGGATCGCCGAGAGCGACACCCTCGTCGACCAGCAGCTGACAGCCGTCTCGTTGCAGGCGGCCGCGACCGACATCCCCGGGTCGATCGAGCTCGACGTCACCGGTCTCAAGCCGGGTGCGAACATCAGCGCCGGCCAGCTCGTCATCCCGGCGGGCACGGTGCTGGAGACCGACGCCGGGCAGGTGGTGGTCCAGGGGCTGGCGAAGCCGACCGCCGCCCAGGTGGACGCCGACCTCGCCGGTGCCGAAGCGGCCGGTGGGGCCGAGGGCGAGCAGGCGCAGGCCGGCGCTTCGGCCTGACCGACGTTTTCTCCCGCCTGGATGACCTTCTTCCGCCTGGATGACGCCGCCGCCCGGATGACGCCGCGATGACTCCGTCAGCGACCGGGCCCCGGACGCAGGCCCAGGCCCAGGCCCAGGCCGGGAGCATGGCCGCCGGCCCGTGGCTGGTCGTCGGGCTGGGCAATCCCGGCCCGACGTATGCCGGCAACCGGCACAACATCGGATTCATGGTTCTCGACCTGCTGGCCGAGCGGGTCGGGGACCGTTTCCGCGCGCACCGGGGAGGCGCGGACGTCGCCGAGGCCCACCTCGCCGGGGCCCGCATGCTGCTCGCCAGGCCCCGCTCCTTCATGAACACCTCGGGCCCGCCCGTAGCGGCCCTGCGCGCCTTCTTCAAAGTCGACATCGGGCACGTCGTGGTCGTTCACGACGAGTTGGACATCCCGTTCGAGACGATCCGGCTCAAGCTCGGCGGCGGCGACAACGGGCACAACGGTCTGCGTTCGGTCACCGCCGCGCTGGGTTCGCGTGACTATCTCCGGGTCCGGGTCGGGATCGGGCGCCCGCCCGGCCGGATGAATCCGGCCGACTTCGTCCTGCGTGACTTTTCGGCTCCGGAACGCAAGGAGCTCCCGTTTCTGGTGGACCGGGCGGCCGATGCCGTGGAGTCGCTGCTCGGCAGTGGCCTGGAGGCCACCCAGAACGCCTTCCACACCTCGCCCGCCAAGCCGCACTCCTGATCCGTGCCTGCCCGCCGCGACGCGCCGGTGCCGGTAGCGACGCCGGTGCCGG
>NZ_CEVIVD010000016.1:0-11554 GCF_982290655.1 Protofrankia sp. CiP1_Cm_nod3 | reverse complement strand
GGCCGCCGTCGGAGCCGCCGGAGCCGTCGGGACTCGGAGTCATCGGAACGAGGCTCCCGCAATGGCCGGCCGTCCCCGCCAATGACCGGACGCCCTGTCAATCTTTGAGAAGTGGCCTCGATGTGGCCTTTTGTGCGTGGGGTGCCACTCGCCGTAATAGTTTTCCGCGGTTTGCCGCAACCGGTTGTCACCGGGTTTGATCCGGTCGTCTAATCTGACTGGGCGCCACCTCCATCGGTACGGCTGGATGTGGCACGCGGGTGGCACGGGAGGCGGGGGCGTCGCCGTGTCCCCCGAGTTTGATTTCCGTACTCCGTCGCCTTTGGGAGAAGGCGCGGTCGGCCCGTCACCTGCGGTTGTCGGCCGGACGACGGTTCGGATTTGTGGGGGGATGATTGTGAACCTGTACCGGTGGGTTACCGGTGGGCGGCGGTTTCCACATGCCAGCGAGGCTTGTGGATACACGTCAAAATGTTTGTCTGTTGATTCTCCGGTGGGCGGGATAGTGGTTTCCGCTGGACGGAGGCCGGCGTGAGAGGCCTCGGCGCCCGCCGGCGTCAGCGCCGTCCGTGGCCTCGGGCCGCCCGTATCTGCGCGCTGCTCACCGGTGTGGCAGTGGCTGTGGCGGTGCTGGGGCTGCCCCGGCTGGCGCCGGGCGCCCTGCCGGTGGCCCCGGCCGCGAGCACGGCGGGGACGGGAACGGCGACGGACGCAGACAGCCTGGCGGCGTCCTCCTCGGGGACGTCCGCCCCCGTGACCGACACCATCGGGCCGGCCGCCGCCACCGCGACCGACCAGTCGACCTCGTCGACCCAGGCGCTGTCGCTCTCGACGTGCCTCCCGCTGCTGGTAGGCAAGATCGTCTGTGAGAACCAGCAGCAGGGCAGCCCGCAGTCGGAGTGGGACCTGGACAGTCCCGACGCGGGCGACCCGAGCCTGCAGGGCTTCGCGACGGACATCAGCGTGAACGTCGGGCAGACGGTCTCCTTCAAGATCAAAAGTACCGCGTCCGCGTACCGGCTCGACATCTACCGGCTCGGCTACTACGGCGGTGACGGCGCCCGGAAGGTCGCGACGGTGAACCCGTCCGCGCCGTACCCGCAGGCCCAGCCGGCCTGCCTCAACGACGTGGCCACCGGTCTGATCGACTGTGGGAACTGGGCGGCGTCGGCGTCGTGGGCGGTGCCCTCGAGCGCGGTGTCCGGCCTGTACATCGTGAAGCTGGTCCGCACCGACGGCCAGGGTGCCAGCCACATACCGTTCGTGGTGCGTGACGACTCCAGCCACTCCGACCTGACGCTGCAGACGTCGGACTCGACCTGGACGGCGTACAACGCCTACGGCGGGAACAGCCTGTACAAGGGCAGCCCGGCGGGACGCGCGTACAAGGTCAGCTACAACCGGCCGTACCAGTCGCGGGTGAGCGAGGTGGACGGCCACAACTGGATCTTCGCCGCGGAGTATCCGATGATCCGCTTCCTGGAGGCGAACGGGTACGACCTGACGTACACGACGGACGTGGACTCGGCCCGGCGCGGCGATCTGATCAAGAACCACAAGGTGTTCATCTCGTCGGGGCACGACGAGTACTGGTCGGGTGAGCAGCGGGCCAACGTGCAGGCCGCCCGCGACGCCGGGGTCGATCTGGCGTTCTTCAGCGCGAACAGCATCTACTGGAAGACGCGCTGGGAGCCGAGCATCGACGGTTCGTCGACGAACTGGCGGACGATCGTCTGCTACAAGGAGACGAAGAACTCCAGCCCGCAGGATCCGCAGTATCCGGCGCAGTGGACGGGCACCTGGCGGGATCCGCGCTACAGCCCGCCGAGCAACGGCGGCCGCCCCGAGAACGAGCTGCAGGGCACGCTGTACATGGTGGACCCGCCGACGGACTTCGCGATGAAGATTCCGGCGGCGTTCTCGAAACTGCGTTTCTGGCGGAACACCGCGGTGGCCAGCGCGGCGCCCGGCACGACCGTCACGCTCGCGGACGCCACCCTCGGGTACGAGTTCGACACCGACCCGGACAACGGTTTCCGGCCGGCGGGGGTGTTCGACCTGACCGCGCAGACCGAGAACGTCCAGCACAAGCTGCTGGACTACGGCAGCCAGGTCGGCCCGGGCCAGGTCACCCACAACATGACCCTCTACCGGGCGGCGAGCGGAGCGCTGGTCTTCGGCGCCGGCACCGTCCAGTGGGCCTACGGTCTGGACGCGGTGCACGACGGCCCGCCGAGCACCGCGAGCCCGGCGATGCAGCAGGCCACGGTGAACCTGTTCGCCGACATGGGCGCACAGCCGAAGAGCCTGATCAGCGGCCTGGTCTCGGCCGCGGCGAGCCTGGATGCCCTGCCGCCGAGCGTCACGGTGACCTCGACAGCACACGGAGTGGTCGGGCAGTCGTACGCGGTGACGGGCACGGCGACGGACGTCGGCGGTGTGGTCGCCGGGGTGGAGGTGTCGACGGACGGCGGCTCGAGCTGGCATCCCGCCCAGATCCCCGCGGTCGCGGCCAACGTGAACTGGTCGTACACGTACACACCGAACGCGCCGGGCACCTTCTCGCTGAAGGTCCGGGCCAGCGACGACAGCGCCCGGCTGAGCAGTCCGGTCACGGCCTCGCTGATCGTCGACCCCCGCACCTGCCCGTGCACGATCTTCGGTAACGCGGTGCCGGCGAACCCGGCGGACCCGGACGGCGGCGCGATCGAGGTCGGTGTCCGGGTCCGTTCGACGATCAACGGGACGATCACCGGGGTCCGGTTCTACAAGGGCGCGGGCAACACCGGCACCCACACCGGCACGCTGTGGTCGAACACCGGCACGGCGCTGGCCACCGGCACCTTCAGCAACGAGACCGCGACCGGGTGGCAGACGCTGACCTTCGCCCAACCGGTGGCGGTGCAGGCGAACACCACCTATGTGGCGAGCTACTACGCGCCCAGCGGCCACTACGCCGGTGACGGAACGTACTTCACCGGGAAGGCGGCCTACACCGCTCCGCTGCTCGCCCTGCCCGACGGCATGGACGGCGCCAACGGTGTCTTCCGCGCCGGCTCCTCCGGTTTCCCGACGAACACGTTCAACGGCACGAACTACTGGGTGGACGTGGTGTTCGCCGGCGACACCGCCACCGACACGGCGCCACCCCAGGTGGTGTCGGTGTCACCGCTGGCGGGCAGTTCCTCCCTCCCGCTGAACACTTCGCTGAAGGTCCTCTTCGGCAAGCCGTTCAACCCGTCGTCGGTGGCCTTCACGCTCAAGACGAGCGGCGGTACGTCGGTGGCGGGGACGGTGTCGGTGAACTCGGCGGCGCTCAGCGCGACGTTCACCCCGAACGCGGCCCTGGCGGCCGGTACGGCGTTCACGGCGACGATCACCGCCGCCGACTACCAGGGGCACGCCATCAGCCCCGCGTACGCGTGGACGTTCGCCACCGGCGCCACCCAGCCGCCACCGGGCACCTGCCCGTGCACCGTCTGGAGCGACCTGCAACAGCCCGGCACGGTCACCGTGAACGACCCGTCCGCGCTCGAGCTCGGGGTGAAGGTCCGGGCGAGCCAGAACGGCTGGATCACCGGGATCCGCTTCTTCAAGGGGCCGAAGAACACCGGCGTCCACACCGGCACGCTGTGGTCCGCCACCGGTACCCAGCTGGCCACGGCCACCTTCGCCGACGAGAGCACGACGGGCTGGCAGCAGGTCACGATCGACCCGCCGGTGCAGGCCACCGCGGGCACCACCTACGTGGCCAGCTACCACACGTCGGTCGGCTACTACTCGGCCACATCCGGCTACTTCGCCTCCGGCGGGACGTCCTACGGGCCGCTGACCGCGCTCGGTAACGGCGTGGACGGGCCGAACGGCGTGTTCGCACCGGGGAACGGCGGGGTGTTCCCGGCGCAGAGCTACAACTCGAGCAACTACTGGGTGGACGTGGTGTTCTCCACCACCCAGCCGGCACCGACACCGCCTCGGGTGGTGTCGGTCAGCCCGGCCAACGCCGGCACGGGTGTCGCGCTCGGGGTGCGACCGGTGATCACTTTTGACCGGTCGCTCGACCCGGCCAGCATCACGTTCACGCTGAAGGCCGGCGCGACGAACGTCAGCGGCTCGGCCGCGTACGACGACGCGGCGCGCCGGGTCACCTTCACGCCGTCCGCTCCGCTGCAGTTCAGCACCACTTACACCGCTTCGGCGAACGCAAGCGGTGTGAACGGGGTGGCACTCGCGTCGCCGTACACGTGGACGTTCACGACCGGGACGCCGGCCACCTGCCCCTGCACGCTGTGGCCCGCGTCAACCGTGCCGGCGAACCCGACCAGCAGCGACGCCAATCCCTACGAACTCGGTGTCAGGTTCAGCAGCGACGTCACCTCCTGGGTCACGGGAATCACCTTCTACAAAGGCACGAACAACACGGGTAGCCATACCGGGTCGTTGTGGTCGGCGTCCGGGCAGCTGCTGACGAACGGCACCTTCACCAACGAGACCGCCACCGGCTGGCAGACGCTGACCTTCGGCACACCGGTACAGATCAGCGCGAACACCACATATGTCGCGAGCTACTACGCCCCGAACGGCGGCTATGCGTCAGCTACTGGCTACTTCGCAGCAAATGACTGGAACGCGACGCCGTTGCACGCCCCCGCCTCCGGTGCGGGCGGGACGAACGGGGTCTTCCGCGGTGGCTCGGCGGGCTTCCCGACGACCACCTACAACGACAGCAACTACTGGGTCAGCCCGGTCATCGTCACCCAGGAGCCGGTGTCGACCTGCCCGTGCACGCTGTTCGGCACCCAGGTGCCCGCGAACCCGTCGAGCCCGGACACCGGCGCCATCGAGCTCGGGGTCCGTTTCACCTCGGACGTCAACGGCAGTGTGACCGGCGTGCGGTTCTACAAGGGCGCGGCCAACACGGGCACCCACACCGGGTCGTTGTGGTCGGCGTCCGGGCAGCTGCTGGCGACCGGCACCTTCACCAACGAGACCGCGACCGGCTGGCAGACACTGGCCTTCGCCACGCCGGTGGCGATCACCGCCGGGACGGAGTACGTGGCCAGCTACCACACGACCGTCGGCGGGTACGCGAACAACGGCGGTTTCTTCAGCAGCCAGTACCGGGCCGCTCCGCTGACCGGCCTCGCCGGCGGTAACGGTGTCTACCTGCACGGCGCGGGCGGATTCCCGACGAACAGTTACAACAGCACCAACTACTGGGTGGACGTGGTCGTTCAGACAACCTGATGATCGACACTGTGGGTCACTGAATACCTGGGATCGTCCATCGGTCGGCGCCGGGGCTCAAGCTCCGGCGCCGACCTGCGTGATGCCCGTGTCCAGGGCCGCCGGGCCGGGCCGGCACGGGGGCTGTCCGTCGTGTCGGACCCTGTTGGCATAATTGGCGCGATCCATCGCGACTGATGATCGCGAATGGTGGTCGCATACTGGGGGGTAGCGAATCATGCCGGAAGCAACGGGCCCGGAAACAACGAGTCCTGACGCGACAGGCGTCGCCGTTGTGGGGGCCGGCTACTGGGGCCCGAACCTTGTCCGTAATATTCAGAATTCGCCGCGGCTGCGGCTGAAGTGGGTCTGCGATCTCGACATCGAGCGGGCCCGCCGGGTCGTCGGCCCGTACAGCACCGTGCGGACCACCACCGTGCTCGACGACCTGCTGGCAGACCCCGAGGTCGTCGCGGTGGCCGTGGCGACCCCGGCGGCGACCCACGCGGACGTCGCCATGCGGGCGCTCGACGCCGGCAAGCACGTCCTGGTGGAGAAACCGCTGGCCTCCTCGTCCGCGGAGGCGGTCAAGCTGGTGGACGCCGCGCAGGAGCGCGGGCTGGTCCTCATGTGTGACCACACCTACTGTTACACGCCGGCCGTGATGAAGATCCGCGAGCTGGCGCACGCCGGTGAGCTCGGCGACATCCACTACGTCGACTCGGTACGCATCAACCTGGGCCTTGTCCAGCGCGACGTGGACGTGCTGTGGGACCTCGCCCCGCACGACCTGTCGATCCTCGACTTCATCCTGCCCCCGGGCGTGGTCCCGGAGGCGGTGTCGGCCCAGGGCGCCG
This sequence comes from Protofrankia sp. CiP1_Cm_nod3, assembly GCF_982290655.1. Lineage (NCBI taxonomy): Bacteria > Bacillati > Actinomycetota > Actinomycetes > Frankiales > Frankiaceae > Protofrankia > Protofrankia sp. CiP1_Cm_nod3. The sequence continues at coordinate 5,471 of NZ_CEVIVD010000016.1, read as the reverse complement.
ACCCGATCGGCGCGGGCCGGGCCTGCGTCGCCTACCTGACGCTGTCACTCACCGGTGGCGCGATCGCCCACGTCCACGTCAACTGGCTGTCCCCGACCAAGATCCGGACAACGATCGTCGGGGGCTCCCGGCGGACCCTGGTATGGGATGATCTCAACCCCACCCAGCGGCTGGCCATCCACGACCGGGGTGTGGACCTCACCTCCGCCGACGGCCTGGGCGACCAGGCCCGGCGCGAGATGATGATCTCCTACCGCAGCGGTGACATGGTCGCCCCGGCCCTCGTCGAACGCGAGGCGCTGGCCTCGGTGATGGCCGAATGGGCGGACGCGATCAGCGAAGGCCGCCCGGCCCGCACCGACGGCCGGGCCGGGCTGCGCGTACTGGACATCCTGGAAGCCGCGTCCCGGAGCCTCGACTACCACGGTGCCACCGTCCCGCTGCGGGTCGATCGCTGACGCGGCCGCGGGGCCGCCAGCCCGACCATGGCCGCGTCGCGGCGGCAGCCCAGACGCGTCGCGGCGGCGGCCCGTGGCCGCGGGCCACGGCGGCGGTCGGGCGGCGCTCGGGCGGCGGTCAGGCGCCCGTCCCGGCCACGGCGTCCGCCGTGACGCCTGTGCTCATCTCGACGGCTGTGTTCGTCTCGACGGCTGTGACCATTCCGACGATGGAGGGAAGTACTCGAAGTGGACAGCACCCAGGCGGCGGCGGTGCCGCTGACAGGGTCCCGATGCCTGGTGACCGGTGGGGCCGGCACGATCGGTTCGGCGATCTGCGACCGGCTGGTCGCCGCCGGAGCGGCGGAGATCATTGTCGTTGACAACCTGGTCCGCGGCAGGAGGGCCAACCTGGCGGGTGCCCTCGGCTCCGGCCGGGTCCGCCTGGTGGAGGGCGACATCCGGGACCGGGCCCTGCTGGCCGAGCTCACCACCGGCGTCGACGTCGTGTTCCATCTGGCCGCGATCCGTATCACCCAGTGCGTGGAGGAGCCACGGCTGGCCCTGGAGGTCCTCGTCGACGGCACCTACAACGTGGTCGAAGCCGCGCTGACCGCCGGCGTCCGCAAGGTCGTGGCGTCGTCGTCGGCGTCCGTGTACGGGGCGGCCGTCGACTTCCCGACCCGCGAGGATCACCATCCGTACGGCAACGACACCCTCTACGGTGCCGCGAAACTGTTCAACGAGGGCCTGCTGCGCAGCTTCCGCGCCACGCACGGGCTTGACTATGTCGCGTTGCGCTACTTCAACGTCTACGGGCCGCGGATGGACATCCACGGCGTGTACACCGAGGTCCTGGTCCGCTGGATGGAGCGGATCGCCGCGGGCCGGCCACCGCTGATCCTCGGCGACGGCGGCCAGACCATGGACTTCGTCTTCACCGACGACATCGCGCGGGCGAACCTGCTCGCCGCCGAGGCCGACGTCACCGACGAGGTCTTCAACATCGCGTCGGGAGTGGAGACGTCCCTGCGCGACCTGGCCGAGTCCCTCCAGACGGTCATGGGCCGTAGCGATCTCGGGCTGGAGTTCGGCCCCGCCCGGGCGGCGAGCCCGGTGCCCCGCCGGCTCGCGGACACCTCGGCGGCAGCGGCCCGGCTGGGCTTCAAGGCCGAGGTCGGCCTCGCCGAGGGGCTGGGCCGGCTCGTCGAGTGGTGGCAGGCCGAGCAACGCGCCGGCCAGGACGAGCCCGCCGGCTCCGGAGCGTCCGCATGACGATCCCGGTTATGAGGCCCTGGCTCGGCCAGGAGGAGGTCGACGCGGTCGCGCAGGCGCTGGCCAGCGGCTGGATCGCGCAGGGGCCGCGGGTGGCCGCCTTCGAGCGGGCGTTCGCCGGGCATGTCGGCACCGGCCACGCGGTCGCGACCAGCTCCTGCACCACCGCCCTGCACCTGGCCATGATCGGGGCGGGGGCGGGCCCCGGGGACGAGGTGGTCGTCCCGTCGTTCTCGTTCATCGCCACGGCGAACTGCGTGCGCTACGTCGGCGCGGACGTCGTGTTCGCCGACGTCGAGGCCACCACCGGCAACCTCACCGCCAAGACCGTGGAGGCGGCGCTCACCCCGCGCACGAAGGCGGTCATCCTCGTCCACCAGGGCGGGATGCCGGCGGACGCCGAGGCGGTGCGGGCGTTGTGCGACCCGCTCGGCGTCGCCGTGGTCGAGGACGCCGCCTGCGCGGCCGGCTCCACCTACCACGGCCGCCCGGTGGGCGCCGGCGCGCGGATCGCGGCGTGGTCGTTCCACCCCCGCAAGCTGCTCACCACCGGTGAGGGCGGCATGCTCACCCTGGACGACGAGGCGCTGGCGACCAGGCTGCGCCGGCTGCGCGAGCACGCCATGAGCGTGAGCGCCGCGGACCGGCACGCCAGCGACCGGGTCGTCCTCGAGCGCTACCTGGAGGTCGGCTTCAACTACCGGATGACCGATCTGCAGGCCGCGGTCGGGCTGGTGCAGCTCGGCCGGCTGGGGGAGATGGTGGCCCGTCGGCGGGCGCTCGCCGCCCGTTACCGTGAGCTGCTGGCCGACATCCCCGGTCTGGTCGCGGTGCAGGATCCGCCCTACGGCGAGTCCAACTTCCAGGCCTTCTGGGTCCTGCTGCCGCCGGAGCACCCGCGCTCCCGCGACGACGTCCTGGCCCTGCTGGCCGCCAGGGGGGTGTCCGCGCGTCGCGGGATCATGGCGGCGCACCTGGAGCCACCGTACGTCGACGTCGCGCACGGCGACCTGTCCGTCACCGAGTGGCTGACCGACCGTTCCCTCATCCTCCCGCTGCACCACCACCTGACCGGCGAGGAGCAGGAGACCGTCGTGGCCGCCCTGCGTGACGCCCTGGCCGGGTGAGCGCGGTGCCCGCCCCCGGCCGTCCGGCCGCGTGGGCCCGCCGGAGCCGTCCGCCCCGGCGGGCGGTGCCCGCCCGTGACCGCGCGGCCGGCGTGGATGCCCGGCCGGTACGGAACAGGATCCGCCAACCATGATCGCTCTTCCTGGCCGGCGACCGGCCGAGGACGCCGCCGGCCCGGTGGCCGGGCCGGTCCGCCCGCTGCCGGCCGCCGGCACCCGTCCGCTGGTTTCGATCTTCGTGTCGTCCTACAACTACGCGCGCTTCCTGCCGCAGTGCCTGACGTCCGTGCTCACCCAGGACTACGACAACATCGACGTCTACGTCATCGACGACGCGTCGGCGGACAACAGCGCCGAGGTGGCCGGGGTGTTCGCCGCGGCCGACCCGCGTTTCAGGATCATCCGGCGGTCGGTGAACCGCGGCCACATGGAGACCTTCAACGAGGGGCTCGCCGCGGCGCGCGGCGAGTACTTCATCAAGCTGGACGCGGACGACCTGCTCACCCCCGGCTCGCTCGCGCGTTCGGTGGCGTTCGCCGAGCACAACCCGGCGGTGGGTTTCGTCTACGGCGAACCGGTCGCCTTCGCCGCATCCCCGCTGCCGCCCGCCCGGACGGCGCCGGCGTCCTGGTCGCTCTGGCCCGGGCACGCCTGGCTCGCGCACGTCTGCCGGCTCGGCCACAACGCCATAGCGCAGCCGGAGGCGCTGATCCGCACCGCGACGCTGCGGGCGGCCGGGTACTACAACCCGGACCTCCCGCACACGTTCGACATGGAGATGTGGATGCGCCTCGCGGTGCTCGCCGACGTCGGCACGATCGACGGCGCCGACCAGGGCTACTACCGCATCCACTCCGCCAGCATGCAGCACACGATCAACTCCGGGGTGCTGCGTGACCTCGAGGGGCGGCGGGACGCGTTCGTCAGCGTCCTCACCGGCCCCGGGAAGGACGTGCCGAACGCCGAGGAGCTGCTCACCACCGCCCGCCGGACGCTGGCGGTGAAGGCGCTGCGCCACGCCTGTGATCTCCTGGGCGCCTCCCAGCGGCGGGGGCCCATCGGGCATGACGCCCTGGGCGCGCGGGCGGACGAGCGGGACCAGGCCGAAGGGTTCGTCGCCTTCGCCGAGGAGGTGTACCCGGCCGCCCGGGAGCTCGCGCCGTGGGCCACGGTGGACGGCCTCCTGCGCGCGGATCCGCGGGTGGTGATGCGGCACCGGGCGCGGACGACCGCCCGGGCGGCCGTCCGGCAGGCGCGGGCACACGTCCGGCCGCCCGGCGGCTGAGACAACCCGGTCAGCGGCTTTTCAGCGGGCCTCCCAGCGCGGGGTCGCTGGCGGACGCGGCCACCGCGGGGGCGAGGGCGGCCTGGGACGGGACGAGCCGGGCCGGCCCGTCCCGGCGGGCCTTCACGCGGTGGGCACGGACATCGGCCCAGGACCGGGCGCGGATGAAGGGCTCCTCGAACAGCTTGAAGAACCCGAAGCACACGGCGAGAACGGCCGGGATCGTCGCGGCCAGCAGGATGACCAGCGCCGTCATCCCCGTGGCCAGCCGCCGGAGCAGCTCGAACCAGAGTATTTCCAGCACCAGCGGGTGGATCAGGTAGACGGAGAAGGCGAGCCGCCCGACAGCGGTGAACGGCCGGGAGGCCAGCAGGTCACGTACCCGGGAGGCCGGCGCGGCCGCGAGCCCGCGAAACGCCACGGCCGTGACGGCGCCGACGAGGATGCCGACCCAGAAGTAGTCGGCCACGACCCGTTCGGACCCCACCACCGCGAACCCGGCCACACAGCCCGTGATGAGCACTCCGGCGAGCGCGAGCAGCGGGACACGGCGGCCCCGGATCATCGGTGCCCGCCCCGAGTCGGCGGCGAGCATGCCCAGCGCGAAACACGCCAGCATCTGCGGGCTGAGGTGCTCGTACCGCGCGAACGCCGGAACACGCAGGGCGACGGCCTCCAGCCCACACACCGCGATGACGGTGGCGGTGGCCGTGACCACCGGGCCCACCCGCCGCCGGAGCACGAGCAGGAGTGGGAAGAGGACGTAGATCCAGGACTCGACCGCGATGGACCAGAAGGTCCCGTTGGGCCGTTCGGTGCCCACGACGTCCTGCAGCATGAACAGGTGGACGGCGAACGCCCGGATCCCGCTCCGGGCGTCGCTGACGTTGTGGCTGACCCACAGCGCGACCGGCATCGACAGCACGAGCGCGATCCAGTAGGGCGGGAGGATCCGCCAGGCCCGCCGGCGGGCGAAGGTGCGCCAGCCGCCCCGCAGCCGGTGTCCGTTGCCCGCGGGGGACAGGGTGAGGGAGTACCCCGAGACGACGATGAAGACCACGACCGCGAGCTGGCCGTGGAGCATCCACCCGACGAACCAGGGGCCGCTGTTGCGCGGGTAGTCGGGGAAGACCGCCAGCCAGCAGTGATGGAGAACGACGTACATCGCGGCCAGCCCGCGCAGGCCGTCCAGCCACGCGGTGGGGCCGCGGCTGCTCCCGCGCGAGGCGCGGTGACGGCCGGTAGCGGTGCGCGTGGGCACGGGCGTCGCGGCGACCGGCCCGTGCCCGGCACTCCCCGCGCCGACGGGGGCCGCGCCGACGGGGGCCGTGCTGGCGGGGGCCGTGC
>NZ_CEVIVD010000015.1:40528-58766 GCF_982290655.1 Protofrankia sp. CiP1_Cm_nod3 | reverse complement strand
CCAACCGGCCGTCCTTTTCAACCGACAGCAGCCACCTGCGACCGTCCGCAGGCGGCCAGGGCGCCGCCGGAACCGGAGCATGCCGCGGGCGGCCCGGCACCTGAGACGACCTGGCGCACGGGCAGCCCGGCCACCTGGATGGACGCCGGCAACAGGCCCGTGTCCCGGCGTCCAGCGGGATGATCCTTGTCACGGGCGCCGGGGGCGGCCCGGCTATCGGGGCTGCGGTAAACAGAGGGTGATGCGCCGGGTGGCAGTCCGCCCCGCCGGGCGGTCCGGCTACCGGGCGGCGGTAAACCCGGCGGTGGCAGGTCGTCGCGGATTTACGGTCCGGAGCCCGAATTCCACTACCCGCTGTTAGGCTTCGGCATTGTCGGCCTGGCCGAACGCGGTCGCGCCCGACCGGTCGATGACGACACAGCGCAGTCACTCACCGCAATCACACTGTGCTATCTGAACCATTAGCAACCAAGCAGTTACAAGCATCGGCGTCACCCTGGAGGTCTGGGATGTCACGACCACGACCACGAGTGCTGGGTGTCGTGCTGGCCGGAGGTGAGGGCAAGCGGCTCGCGCCACTCACCGCCGACCGGGCCAAGCCGGCCGTCCCCTTCGGCGGCCTCTACCGGCTGATCGACTTCGTCCTGTCGAACCTGGCCAACGCCGGCTACCTGCGGATCTGCGTGCTCACCCAGTACAAGAGCCACAGCCTGGACCGCCACATCACCACCACCTGGCGGATGAGCAACCTGCTCGGCAACTACATCACCCCGGTACCGGCCCAGCAGCGGCTCGGCCCCCGCTGGTACACCGGGTCCGCGGACGCCATCCACCAGTCCCTCAACCTCGTCTACGACGACCAGCCGGACATCGTGGTCGTCTTCGGCGCCGACCACGTCTACCGGATGGACCCGCGGCAGATGGTCGACCAGCACCTGACCAGCGGAGCCGGCGTCACCGTCGCCGGCCTGCGCGTCCCGCGGGCCGACGGCACGCAGCTCGGCGTGATCCGCCCCGGCGCGGACGGTTACACCATCGACGCCTTCCTGGAGAAGCCCGCCGACCCGCCCGGCCTGCCGGACAGCCCCGAGCAGACGTACGCGTCCATGGGCAACTACGTCTTCTCGACGGACGTCCTGATAGACGCGCTGCGGGCCGACGCGGACGACGACACCAGCGTCCACGACATGGGCGGGAACATCATCCCGATGCTCGCCAAGGCCGGCATGGCGCATGTCTACGACTTCTCCGCCAACGACGTTCCCGGAGCCAACGACCGGGACCGCGGCTACTGGCGTGACGTCGGCACCCTGGACTCCTACTTCGACGCGCAGATGGACCTGTGCGCGGTCGACCCGGTGTTCAACCTGTACAACCGGAACTGGCCCATCCTGACCAACGTCCCGTCCCTGCCGCCGGCGAAGTTCGTCCACGAGCACCCGGACCGGACCGGCACGGCCGTCAACAGCATCGTCAGCAACGGCGTGATCATTTCTGGCGGCCTGGTGCGCCACTCGGTGCTGTCGCCGGGCGTGCGGGTGAACTCGTGGGCGCAGGTCGAGAACGCGGTCGTCATGCACAACACGGTGATCGGACGACGGGCCGTGGTCCGCGACGCCGTCCTCGACAAGAACGTGATCGTGCCCGAGGGCGCCGAGGTCGGGGTGGACAAGGAGCACGACCGCGCCCGCGGGTTCGCCGTGAGCCCGGAGGGCGTGACCGTCGTCGGGAAGGGCGTCACGATCACCTGCTGACAGCCGGGCCGGGCCCGTCGACGGTGGGCTGGCGGGCCGGGCTCCGAACGGGGCCCCAGGCTTCAGCCGGCTCCGCGGGCCTCAGCCAGCTCCGGCCGGCTCCGGCCGGGCTCCAGCCGGGCTCCAGGCGCCGGCCCGGCGATCACCAACCACAGGTCACCAACCACAAGGGCGGGCATGCGCGTTTCACTGCTGACCAGGGAGTACCCACCGGAGGTCTACGGCGGCGCGGGGGTGCACGTCGAGTACCTCGCCCGCGAGCTGGCCCACCTGGTGGACCTGGCCGTGCACTGCCAGGGCGCCGACCGGCCGAGCCCGGACGGCATCGCGGTGCGCGCGCACCGGCCCTGGGACCTGCTCGCGGACGCCGGGGAGGCGCTGCGGACGGTGTCGGCCGACCTGTCCGCCACCGCCGCCGTCGCGGGCGCCGACCTGGTGCACTCGCACACCTGGTACGCCAACCTCGGCGGGCACCTGGCGTCCCTGCTGTACGGGATCCCGCACGTGATGACCTCGCACTCCCTTGAGCCGCTGCGGCCGTGGAAGGCCGAGCAGCTCGGTGGCGGCTACGCGCTGTCATCGTGGTGTGAGCGGGTCGCCATCGAGTCGGCAGCGGCCGTCATCGCGGTGAGCGGGGGCATGCGGGCGGACGTCCTGTCGGCCTATCCGGCGGTCGACCCGGCCCGGGTGCACGTCATCGGCAACGGGATCGACACCGACGAGTACGCCCCGGATCCGGGCACCGACGTCCTCGCCCGCCACGGCGTCGACCCGCAGCAGCCGTCGGTGGTGTTCGTCGGGCGGATCACCCGGCAGAAGGGCCTGCCGGTGCTGCTGAAGGCGGCGGCCGGGCTCGACCCGCGGGCCCAGCTCGTGCTCTGCGCGGGCGCGCCCGACACCGACGACCTGCTCGCGGAGGTGACCGCGCAGGTCGACCAGCTGCGCGACACCCGCAAGGGCGTCGTGTGGCTCCCGGGGATGCTGTCCAAACCCGAGGTCATCCAGCTCCTGACGCACGCGGCCGTCTTCGTCTGCCCGTCGGTGTACGAGCCGCTGGGGATCGTCAACCTCGAGGCCATGGCCTGCGGGACGGCCGTGGTCGCCTCCCGGGTCGGTGGCATCCCCGAGGTCGTCGACGATCGTGTGACCGGGCTGCTCGTCCCGCCCGAGGACCCCGCGGCGCTCGCCGAAGCCGTCAACACGCTGCTGGGCGACCCGGCGCGCGCGGACGCGATGGGCCGCCGGGGCCGGGACCGGGCCGTCGCAGAGTTCGGCTGGCAGGCCGTGGCGGAGCGGACCGCCCGCCTGTACGAGTCGGTCCTCTCCCCTGCCCGGCTCCGGCCGTCCTCCTGATCCCGCAGCCGTCCCTCGCTCCGGTCGTCCTCCTGGCTCCGGCTATCGTCCGGGGCCTGCCCGTCCTCGCCCCCACCGCCGCGGAACGAACGACGAGGGACACATGCCCTTTCTCAGTGACAGGATCGCCGTCGAAGAGATCGACGACATCCGTTGGCGCCTGCTGGAACCCGTCAGCTACGAGGGCAAGAAACAGGTCTTCACCGTGCCGACGGGGTTTACGACCGACTTCGCGTCGGTCCCACGCTTCCTCACCTGGCTGGTACCCACATACGGGCGTTACACCAAGGCGGCCATCCTGCACGACTGGCTGTGGAAACTGGCCGACGCCGGCGACTTCGACCGCGCCGACGCGGACGGGATCTTCCGCCGGGCAATGCGTGAGCTCGATGTGGCCTTCTTACGGCGGTGGCTGATGTGGGCGGCGGTGCGACTCGCCGGCGTCCGGAAATCGGGGCTGTCCACGCTGTGGCGCCCGGGGTTCGGGCAGCTCGCCGCGCTCGTCGCCGTCGCCCTTCCCGGTTTTCTCTTCGTCCTGGTTCCCGGCTGCGTCGTCCTCGCCGCGCTCTTCGTCTTCTATCTCGCCGAATCCATCGCCTTCCTGATCCTGAAAATCGGCAGCCGGCGGGCACCGACCGGAAAGCCGGTGAAAAAGGTCAACCCTCCGTCATTCCGGTGGACGCCGTCGTGAACGATCCCGCATCTTCCACGGGCCGGTGCCGAGCGGCCCGTGGATGTCAGCGCACTGCGTTTGTCGACCAGGCGTCGCCCGGTGGCTGAACTGTCGTCACCGGCCGGTGGTCGAAGGTGTCGAGAGTCATCGCATGCGACGACACCTGTTAGCAGTGGCGCTTGCCGCGACCGTTGCGGCCGCGGGACTCGTCCCGGCCGGTACCGCCATCGCCGCGCCCGGCAACCCCGGCAACCCCGGCCCTGCCGGCCCCGACGGGCCCGCGGTCACCTTCGCCCTGCTGGGCGACACTCCTTACGGCGACGCCCAGCGCGCCGTCCTCCCGCGCCTGGTCGACACCGTCAACGCCGACGCGGACATACGCTTCGTGCTGCACGCCGGTGACGTCAAGAACGGCTCGTCCACCTGTGACGACGCCCGTTTCGCCGATCTGGCACAGCTCTTCGGCACGTTCGACGATCCGTTCGTGCTGACACCCGGCGACAACGAATGGACCGACTGCCACCGTACGGCCGCCGGCGGATACCTGCCCACCGAGCGCCTGGAGGCGGTTCGCCGGGCGTTCTTCCCGGAACCGGGCCGTACCCTCGGCCGTCACCAGCTGCGGGTGGCGACACAGGCCTCCGACCAACGCCACCGCGAGTACCGCGAAAACGTGCTCTTCACCCGGAACCGGATCGTCTTCGCCACCGTGCACGTCGTCGGCAGCGAGAACGATCTGGCACCGTGGTCACAGCTGCCCGGCGGGGACCGGCCGGACCTGCGGCTGGCCGAGTTCGAGGCACGCAGGGCCGCCGCACTCGACTGGATCGACACCGCTTTTGCCACCGCCGAGCGCACCCACGCTCCCGGCGTGCTCCTGCTGATGCAGGCCGAGCCCACCGAGACCCCGGGCTTCACCGAGATCCGCCGACGTATCGCCGAACGGTCGCGCGGATACGGCAAGCCGGTCCTGCTCGTGCACGGCGACGAGCACATCTACGAGGTGGAACCCGCCTACGCCGGAGTACCCAACCTGACCCGGCTGGAGACCTTCGGCGACACCGCCACGCAGTGGTTGCGGGTCACCGCCAACCCACGCACGCCGGGCGTCTTCTCGTGGACGACGCGGACGGTGCCGTCCACCTGACGGACCGGCCGACAGGCGGGCGGGCGGCGGGCCCGGCGGATCCGGAGAGCCCCGGTCCCTGGCCTGCTCGGTGGTTCGAAGAACCGTGGTTCGAAGAACCATCGAGCAACAGGCCGGCAACCGCGGAGATGACACGGAGGACGTGACGTTGCCAACTTCCCTGCTCCGGACAGGCTGCCACAGAGCCATCGGCGGTTCGGAGTGTAACCCTTGGAAGGGTGACGACGACTGCTCTCCAGTGGCTCTCCCCCGCCGGACCGACCACCGGTACACCGCCGCGTGTCCCGGGCTCGGTGCGTCGTACCAGCACAGTTGACGTCCTGTGCCCGGGCGACACCGAAAGCCCGGTGGTGATCGTCGGCCGAGCACGCGACCTGCGCACCGTCGGGGAGCGGACGGGAACGGACAGCGACGCCCAGGTCGTGGCCGAGGCCGGCGTCCGGGTCACGATCGACTATTTCGGCGACCGGACGGTCACCGCGATCGAGTGTGACCCGGCGGTGGCCGGCAGTGACGCGCTGCTGGGCGCCCGGGCCGGTTCGGGCTTCCGTACCGCGCTGGACCGGGCCGTGCCCGAGCTGACCGTCGGGGGCACCCTGCCCGGGCTGCTCCTCGACGAGGTGCCCGTGGTCACGCTGATCTCAGGCTCGATGATCGCCCGCATCGTCGGAACGCCGTTCACCGACGTCCGCATGCCCCCGGTCGACGTCTGCGCCGGCTGGGTGGCCGGCGGCGGGCTGGACATCGCCAACCGTGAGGATCCGTCCGCCCTCATGGGCCACGGGCCGAACGCACCCAGGCTGGACGACGACAGTGATCCACTGGGCTGGCACGCCGCACCGCCACTGCCACCCGGCAGCGTCCGGCGGCGGCGCAGGATCGACGTGACACCCGGGCCGCGGCCGGGCGAGGCCGTGGTGGACGCGTTCTTCCGGGACATCTACCGCGACCTGGACGGCTCGGAAGCAATCGTGCACGAGTACGCCGTCGACGCCACGATCGACCTCGCCACCGCGACGGTCCGCGCGGCTCAGGCGACACCCCGCGTCCTGCCGGGCCCGCAGTGCCCGTTCGCCGGGGCGAGCGTCAGCCGTGTCCTCGGCCAGCGCCTGGCCGGGCTGCGCCACGGGCTGCGCTCCTCCATGACCGGGCCGACGACCTGCACCCACCTCACCGACCAGCTCCGCGCGCTCGCCGACGTCCACGCCCTGCTCCCGCTGCTGGCCTGACCGTCACGTCAGAAATTCACGCATCCGTTCACCGACCGTCGCCTTTACCTGATGGTAATCAACACCGTCCACTCGATAGAGATGACGGGCTCGTGTCGCTGTCCACGCACTGTCGGCCAGGAGCCCGTTCATGGATCATTCTTGCCCTTCGCCACGTGGTCGGTCCTTCGTGCGGCGCCTGCTGCTGCCCGTACTCGCCGTAACCATGGCCGGCGGCTTCACCGGGATTGTCGCGGCCCCGGCCTTCTCGGCCTCGCCCGACGTGGTGATCAGCGAGGTTTACGGCGGCGGCGGCAACAGCGGCGCGCCGTATCTCAACGACTTCGTGGAGCTGTACAACCGGGGCACCACGGCGGTCAGCGTTGCCGGCTGGTCCACGCAGTACGCGTCCGCGTCCGGTACGAATTATCTCGTCACCGCGTTGTCCGGCACGATCCAGCCCGGCGCCAGGTATCTGGTCAGGCTCGGCTCCGGCGGCAGCCAGGGCGCCGCGCTGCCCACCCCGGACGCGACCGGCACGACGAACCTGTCGGCCACCTCCGGCAAGGTCGCGCTCGTCACCAGCACCACCGCCCTGACCTGCGGCGGCAACTGCGACACCGCGCCGGGGGTGAAGGACTTCGTCGGCTACGGCGGCGCGAACGACTACGAGACCTCCCCGGCCCAGGCCCTGTCCAACACCACCTCGGCGACCAGGTCGAACCCGGCTACCGACAGCGACAACAACGCGAGCGACTTCGCCAAGGTCAGCCCCACCCCGCAGAACTCCCAGGGTGGCGGGGGCGGCGGCTGCGCCGGCTACACCACCCGCATCCGGGACGTCCAGGGCAGCGCGCACATCTCCCCACGTAACGGCCAGCCGGTGTCCGACGTGCGCGGTGTGGTCACCGCGGTGACGGGCAACGGCTTCTGGTACCAGGACCCGTGCCCGGACGCGAACGACGCCACCTCCGAAGGCCTGTTCGTGTACACCTCCAGCGCGCCCACCGCCACCGTCGGCCAGGAGGTCGCGGTCGGCGGGACCGTCTCGGAGTACCGGCCGGGCGGGTCGGGCAGCACGAACCTGACCACCACGGAGATCACTTCACCGTCCGTCTCCGTACTGGGCACCCGGGCCGTCCCGGCGGTGGCCGTCATCGGCACCGGCGGCCGGGTACCACCGGCCACAGTGATCGACAACGACGCCACGGGCAGCGTCGAGACCTCGGGCACCTTCGACCCCGCCACCGACGGCATCGACTTCTACGAGTCCCTGGAGGGCATGCGCGTCCAGGTGAACAACCCGGTGGCGGTGGGCCCGGCCAACAGCTACAACGAGATCCCGGTGCTCGGTGACGACGGCGCGAACGCGTCCGTGCGCACCACCCGCGGCGGCATCGTGACCCGCCAGACCGACGCCAACCCGGAACGGATCATCCTGGACGACGCCGCGCTGGCCGGCTCCACGCCCGCCGGGGTGAACGTGGGCGACCACTTCTCCGGCCCGGCGGCCGGCGTCCTCGACTACTCCTTCGGCAACTTCAAACTGCTGCTGACCAGCGCGATCAGCCGAGTGGCGGGCGGGCTCACAGCGGAGAGCACCGGTGGGCCGGGCGCCGGGCAGATCTCGGTCGCCACGTTCAACGTGGAGAACCTCGACCCGTCCGACCCGCAGAGCAAGTTCGACGGGCTGGCGCACCAGATCGTGACCAGCCTGGCCGCGCCGGGGATCATCACCGTCGAGGAGGTCCAGAACAACGACGGGGCGACCAACAGCTCGGTGGTGGCCGCCGACCAGACCTGGACCAGGCTGATCAACGCGATCGGTGCCGCGGGCGGGCCGGCCTATACCTACCAGCAGATCAGCCCGGTGGACGATCAGGACGGCGGCGAGCCCGGCGGCAACATCCGCGTCGGTTTCCTGTTCCGCACCGACATCGGGCTCACCTTCGCCCCCGGCACACCCGGCGGCTCCACCACCGCGGTGGCCGTCTCCGACAGCGGCAGCCCCGCCGACCGGGTGAACCTCAGTGTCAACCCCGGCCGGATCGACCCGACCAACTCGGCCTTCAACGCCAGCCGCAAGCCGCTGGTCGGCAAGTTCTCCTTCAACTCCAAGCCACTGTTCGTGATCGCCAACCACTGGAACTCCAAGGGCGGTGACGACCCGCTGTTCGGCCGCTACCAGCCGCCGGCCCTCGCCAGCGAGACGCAGCGCAACCAGCAGGCGACGGTGGTGCGGAACTTCGTCCAGTCGATCCTGGCGATCGACAGCCAGGCACGGATCGTGGTGGCCGGCGACCTGAACGACTTCCCCTACTCGGCGCCGGTGCAGACCCTGACCAGCGCCGGCCTGACCGACCTGCCGGCCACCCTGGCCGACGCCGAGCGCTACACCTACGTCTACGACGGAAACTCGCAGGTCCTCGACCACATCCTGCTCTCCGCCGCGCTGGCCGGCGCCGCGCACAGCTACGACGTGGTCCACGTGAACTCCGAGTTCGCCACCCAACAAAGCGACCACGACCCCCAGGTAGCCCACCTCACCCTGCCCTGAGTTTCCGCACCCCGGCGTTTCTCCGCAGCAGGACCTGGTGCCGGTCACCGTACATGGCGGCCGGCACCTCCGAGTCGGCACTCCCAAACAAAAGCGATCATGTTAACGAGTACGTAAGTGGCTGCCCCAGCAACCACTTACACACTCGTTCCGGCGCGGGAGTGCGGTGGGGATAGATCTACAGAATCGATCATGATGCCGTCCGTCGCGACCTCCCTGGCCAGCCCGACGGTCATGGCGCCCCTGGATGCGGCGTATTGGGCTGTCAGGTCCTTTGCGCAGGCAGTGGGGTCGTGCGCCGTTCAGGGATGTGAGGCGCGTGGGTGGCGGCGATGGAGGCTCGCCCCCCCGTTGCGTCCGGAACCGGATGCGCCGGGGCGGGCGGCCGGGCGTCAGCGAAGGGTTTCGGCGATGCGCTGTCGCAGCGTCGCGTCACCGAGGTTGTCGATGGTGCGCCAGGCCGCGTCGGTGACCTCCTCGGTCTGAAGCTGGTGAACGTCGGCGGTGGTGCGGAAGAGGAACCGGACGTCGACGTGCCGGTGCTCCGGCTCGCCCTTGGCGTCGTTGGCGGGGATGGGGTGGACGTCGATGTGGATGGGGTGGACGTCCGCGGGGGTGACCGCGTTGGTGGGGATGCCGGTTTCCTCGGCGAGTTCGCGTAGGGCTGCTTCCAGTAGCGAGGTGTCCTGGGTCTCCAGGTGGCCGCCGGGCAGGAGCCACGTGTCGAGTGCTCGGTGGTGGATGTGCAGGATGCGTCCGTCGGCGTCGGCGAGGATCGCGCCGGCGGTCGCGTGGCCGCGGAACTCCCCGCGGGAGGTGAGGTCGGCGCCGGTGTCGAGGAGGTCGAGAACGGGCGCGAGGCCGGGTTTCTCCTCGGGGTGGGTGTCGAGGTAGGTGGTCAGGGTGGCGCGGATGTGGTCTGCCGTGATGGCCAAGTTGATCACCTGTTGAAGTAGGAGAGCCAGATAGCCGCGATCGCGGCGCGGTCGGCGGCGGGAACCTCGTGCATACCGGGAGTGAGATCGCCGCGGGTGAGCATCCTGATCCCGGCGAGTATCTCGGCTTGGACCAGGTAGGCGTCCCCCGACTCGCAGGATCACGGCGCTCGCTACGGCCGCTCGAACTCCCCGGCCCTCGCGCCGCCCAGGAAGGCATCCCACTCACGCGGTCGCGATACAGCTCATCAAGCAGCTGCCCTTCCCCATCACCGCTCCTCCCCAGACCCCACACGTGTGGCGGGACGACTACACCCCGGAGACGGACGACCTCACCTCGCCCCGGCCGATCCCCGAGGAACTGCAGAAGCAGAACTGGTCACCCGGGCCGTACGACCAGGGGCTCATCGACGCGCTGCGGGCCAAGCTGGCGGCCGACCACCCGTCGGTGACGAGCCTCTAGACGAGTAGGTCCGAACGGTTGGGTCGGTCAGTGGCCGTAGGCGATCAATGATCGGGTGACGGGCGCGGCGGTCTTGTTGTTGTGCCAGATCGCCGCGGCCATCGCCAGTAGCCGCTGGCGACCCGGATCGCGACGCCCTCGAAGGTTCGGCCGCCGTGTTGTTCCAGGTCAGGCTGCCCTTTGAGGGTGTCGTTGACCGACTCGACCAGGTGTCGGCGCGCGCCCACACCTCACCCTGCCGCACGCCGCAGGTCCTCCAGCCTGGCATACTCGGCCGCCAGGTAGTCCGGGGTGACGCCCAGGGCGGCGTTGCGCTGCTGCTGGCGGGCGAACCGGACGGTCCAGATCGACTCGGCCAGCATCTTGTCCACCCACGCCGACAGCGTCATCCCGGCGGACACGGCCGACGGAAAGATGTTTCGTAGTGTTTTGTCATAAAGTTTCATTGAATTTAAGAATGATGCGGATGAAGCACCCGTAGCGGCTGGTTCCGGGGCTGTCGAGGCAGGACGAACGATCCGGGGTCGGGCCGATGCCCGACAGGCCTGTCGTGGACGTCGTAGACATCGGGGGCGTCATGGCCTGCCAGGCGCGCCTGGTTCGCGGGCGGCTACCGCGGTTGGCGTGATCGGGCGTGATCGGGTATGTGTCCGTTGCGCTCGTGGGCATGTCCTACGAAGGCACGTCCCGCGGCTCCGAAGAAGACGACCCCGAAGAAGGCGGCGAAGAGGGCCGCGATGACGGGACGGTGTCCTCGACGGCGGCTATGAACTCGGTGGCGAGGGAGGCCAGGGCGTCGTAGTGCCGGTGGTAGCCGTACCGCTGCCGCAGGGTGC
The DNA here is from genome assembly GCF_982290655.1 of Protofrankia sp. CiP1_Cm_nod3. Lineage (NCBI taxonomy): Bacteria > Bacillati > Actinomycetota > Actinomycetes > Frankiales > Frankiaceae > Protofrankia > Protofrankia sp. CiP1_Cm_nod3. Next base: position 47,840 of record NZ_CEVIVD010000015.1, on the reverse strand, counting down.
CCCAGTCGTTGAACTCCGCCGCCTCCGCGATCTCCGTCGAGTCCGGGATCCGGGAGCTGAACACGCGCAGGCCGGTCTCCTTGCCGGAGCGGGCCAGGTAGTCGGCGGTCTGCCGGTGCAGCGAGACGTTCGCCCGGTACTTGCTGACGACCAGGCCGACGGCGGGGATGACCCGGCCCACGCTCGTGGCGAACTTCTGGATCCTGGACCGTATCTGCGGAATTCCGTACGTGGACATGACGTCCGGGATCGTCGGGACAATGTAGCCGTGCGAGATCCGCAGCCCGTTCAGGGTGAGCACGCTCAGGTTCGGCGGGCAGTCCACGAGGATGTAGTCGTAGTCGTCGGCGATCTTCTCGATCTGCCGGTGCAGCAGCTCCACCGGGTTGTGGCCGCCGACGGCGGCGGGCGGCCCGGCGGCCGACAGCAGCCTGTCCTGGAGGTCGATGAGGTCCAGCGAGGAGGCCAGCAGGTCGACCTGGGTGACGCTGGCCACCGGGGAGACATCCCGCTGCAACGCCTGGTGGACGTCGAAGAGGCCGCCGGCCGGGCCCGGGTCCACCGCGTCCCGGAAGAGCGTCGCGAGCGTCCGGCCGGAGTCGTTGAGCTCCTGCCAGCGCGCTTCGCCGATCATGAAGACGGTCAGGTTCGTCTGCGGGTCGAGATCGATGATCAGTACTCGCCTGCCGTGCTCCCCGGCCAGAATCTCCGCCAGGGCCGCGGTGATCGTCGTCTTGCCGACGCCTCCCTTGAGGTTGATCGTCGAGATGATGTGCGTCAACGTCGTTCCCCCGCCTACCCTCACCGGCGCGGGGCCGCCGCGGTGAGATCCGACCAGATGAACCGCCACGATAGCGCGCACCTCCGATCATGGTGACGGCCCGGGACGGGCTGACGAGCCCACAGCCGCGTCGCCGTCGTCCCTCCGGTCACGCGGGCGGCCTCCCCGGCCGCGGATCCGTCACCTCAGGATGACGGATCCGCGGTCGTCCTGCGCCGGCTCACCTTCGGCTCGATCCGACGGATCATGTACGCGGTCAGTACCAGTGCGGCGACGCCCACCCCCATCCCGGCGAGGATGTCGAGGAACCAGGTGGATCCGCTGTGCTCCCACAGCGGATCCGGCGGATCGCCCCGGGGCCCGACGCGGCCGAGCTTGGCGACCTCGTTGAGGTTGGCGGTCGAGCCCAGCGCGGCAAAGCCCCAGCGGGCCGGCGCGATCCAGCTCACCTGTTCGAGCACCGGCCGTCCCACCGCCGACACCAGGCCCCCGGAGAGCACGAGCTGGGCCATGGTGACCAGCACGAGCACGGGCATGGTCTTGTCGGCGTTGTCCACCAGCGTCGACACCAGCAGCCCGATCATCATCGATGACAGCGCCGCCACGACCACCGCGATCAGACACTCCCCGAGGGGCGAGCCGAGCAGTACCGCATCGGCCGGCAGGCGCCCGAGTAAACCGATCAGGGTGAACACCACGCACTGACAGGTGGTGATCGCGGTCAGAACCGCGATCTTCGAGCCGAGGTAGGCGGTGCGCGACAGGCCGATCGTGCGCTCCCGCCGGTAGATCGGCCGCTCCTTGACGATCTCGCGCACGGAGTTCGCCATCCCCATGAAGCACGCGCACAGCACGAGCACGACCAGCACCTTGGTCGCGTCCGGATTGGGCTCCCGCAACGGCGCCAGACCGTCCTTCGCCGGGATGACCCTTGGGATGATCCCGAGCAGGAACGGGAACGCGATGATCAGTCGCAGGTAGGAGCGGTCCGCGAACACGACCCGCAGGTACCGCCTGACCAGCGTCGAGAGCTGCGCCGTCACCGGCTGCTGGCGGATGCCGGGCAGCAGCGCCGGCGGGCGGCGCACGACCGGCGCGACAACGGCGGACGGGACGTAGTACTCGGACGCGCGGAAGCGGGCCGCGAGCACGTCGCCCGGGGTCGCCTCCAGCTCCCGGAAGACGGCCACGAACTCCTTGAAGTCCTTCTTGCCGAAGAAGCGCAGCGCACCCTCGCTCGGGCCGAAGTAGGCCACGTGGCCGCCGGGAGCGAGCACCAGCAGGTAGTCACAAAGATCAAGAAACAAAACACTGTGCGTGACCACGATCACCGTACGGCCCTCGCCGCCGGTAGCGGCGCCCGCGGCGGCACCGGCCGCGCCGTCGCTGCCGTGGGCGAGCCCGTGCAGCGCCTCCATCACCGACTGGTCGTTCGCCGGGTCAAGGCCGGAGGTGGGCTCGTCCAGGAACAGCAGGGTCGGGCGGGTCAGCAGCTCAAGAGCGACGCTGGTCCGCTTGCGCTGCCCGCCCGACAGCCGGCTCACCGGCGTGTCGGCATGGCCGTGCAGCCCGAGCTGGGAGATGACCTCCCGGACCCGGCTGCGCCGCTCCTCCACCGTCGTGTCCGCGGGGAAGCGCAGCTCGGCGCCGTACTCCAGGGCCTGGCGGACGGTGAGCTGACCGTGCAGCGGGTCGGCCTGCGGGACGTAGCCGATCCGGCGGCGCAGCTCGTCGTACTCGGCGTAGAGATCCCGACCGGCGTAGCGGACCACGCCGGCGTCTGCCGGGCGGAACCCGGTGAGCGCGTTGAGTAACGTCGACTTGCCCGCGCCGCTCGGGCCGACGACGCCGAGCAGCGACCGGGCCGGCAGCCGGAACGTGACGTCGTGCATGAGCTGCTTGGGGCCGGCCCACACCGACAGGCTCTTCACCTCGAAGGTGACGTCGCCGCCGTCGACGTACTCGACCAGCGTGCCGCCGTCGAGCTGGAACAGGTGGTGCCCGATCGCGATGACGTCACGCTGCGCCACGAACGCCTGGGCCACCCGCTGACCGTTGACGAACGTGCCGTTGGCCGACCCCAGATCGACGACCTCGACGGCGACGCCGGCAGCGTTATCACCTTCCATGATCTTACCGTTACCTTGATCGCCGACGATGGCACCACCGGCCCTGCTGCCGCCCACGCCGCTACCGCCCACGCCGCCGTCGACCCGGCGCTGCGGGCCGATCCGGAGCTGGGCATGGTGTCGAGAGGCCAGTAAGTCGTCCACGACCACGTCGTTGTCCTGGGAGCGGCCCAGCATCATCCGCCCGGGACGCAGCCGGTGGACCCTGCGGTCGTGGCCCACCACCTGATGTTGGGACGTTGACACGTCGTCGTCGGCCGCACCGCCCCGGAGCACCCGCCCGGCCCGCGGGCCGCTGGCGTCACCAGCGCCGGCCAGCGCGGTCAGCGGGTCGCCAGGCCGCTCCGTCCAGCCCGGCGGCTGCGGGTGAGGAGCGGAGCGCGGCACGAAAACGATCTCCGGCCCGTCCGCGGCGCCAAGGCGGATCCGGACCTGACCACCATGTGAGGTGACGTTGACGTTGCCCACCCGCCTGCCGTCACGCCACAGGCCGTTGGCGCTGGTGTCACGCACCAGCCAGCCGTCGGTGCCCGACTCCAGGATCAGATGCCGTCGGGACACGCGCCGGTCGACGACAACGACATCGGCCTGACGTGCCCGCCCGACCACATACGGCCCAGCCCCCGCGAGGACAACCTGCCCGTCCGGGGTGTCGACCTGCAGCGCGGTCCCATCCACCTGCTCATCTCCCCCCGCGGCCGGAGGTTGGCGGCCACCGGGCCAGTCGCTACCGGCGTCCTTCGCCGGAGCGATCATAACTGCCGCATCCGCACGGAATCGGGGGTTTCGACCGAACGGGCCGGCCGGCGACAACGCGGCCGGCGGCGGTGTGACCGGTGGTGCAACCAGCGACACGACGAGTGGCTCGACCAGCGCTCCGACGGCTCCGACGGCTCCGACGGTGGTCGTGACCAGCGGCAGGCCAGCGCGGAGGCGGTCGGATATCCGACATCGGATGCCGAGTGCCGGACGCCGCCTCGTCGGTGCCGCGGCCGCGCCGTCGTGTCGTCAGCGTCGTCCGTGTCATCACCTTCACTCGAGCGACGGCCTCCGCCTCGGAGATCATCCGGTGCCGCGGCATGTACGCTGTCCCCGTCCGGGGGAAAACTTCGGAAAAATTACGGAGCGGCCCCCTTGTCCGTACTGAAGCGTTTTCCTGTCCTGACGGCCGGAATTATCCTCTGTACGACGCTGGCCGGAATGGTCGTGTGGTCGCTGCCGGACCTGGCAGGCCGCCCGCCGGCACGGCAGCCGGCAGTGGCGTCGACCACCTCCGCAGCCGTCCCCGCAGCCGTCCCCGTCACCGCTCCTACCGGTGCGGCGCCAGCAGGCGGCGCGGCGGCCGGCGCGTCCGGCGGTGTGGAAAAAACCGGCGGCGCGAATACCGGCGGCGCGAATACCGGCGCGGCCAGGCCGCCCGGTTTCGGCCGGGCCGGCAAGCTTGTGTTCGGCCTCGGCCCCTCCCTCGACAGCGACTCGGCCTCACCCGTCGCCGACCAGCTGGGAATGTTCACGACCTGGTACAACAGCCCCAATGACTTCGGTTTTCTCACCGACTGGTCGAAGGACCTGATTCCGCGGGTCTACGCCGGTGGGCGCGCGATCCATCTCGTCGTGTGGCTCGGCGGGGCGGGCAGGGTCACCACCGTGCAGACCAGGTACGGGCCGGCCTGCGGGCGGGACTACCCCCTATCGTCGTCGTTCCTCAGCGACACCCGCCGGCTCGCCCAGATATTCGGCGGCGCGGCGGACGGGCCGCCGCTGTACGTCACACTGTTCACCGAACTGCAGACCTACCCGTGCAAGGCCAACACCTGGGCCGCCACCCCGGAGGTGACGAACTACTACCTCAAGCTCAAGGACCAGTACACCGCCGCCATGGGAATCTTCCGCTCGACAGCGCCGAACGCCCGGATCTCCCTCGGCTGGGGTGGCTGGCAGGCCCGCTGGGACGACCCCGGGAAGGGCGGCGGGAAATCACTGATCGGGTATTTCGACGACGTGCTGCGGCAGTCGGACTTCCAGAGCTTCCAGGCGATGGACTCGAAGAACAACGTCGACGACATCCGTGACATGACCCGAATCCTCGGGAAATACGGCCCGGTCATGGTCGCGCACTACAAACCCGACGACGGCTCGGCGGACACCTGGCACAACGATCTGCGGGCGGTTTTCACCGACGACTACATACGCCAGGTCACCGGCGCCGGCCTGTTCGCGTTCAGCCTGATGGACAGCGAACACCTGACCGCCGACACCGAATCCCTGCGGCTCGTCCGCGACGCCGCCACCCGCTACGGCACCCGAACCGGTTAGCGCACCGTCGCGCAGGTCTCCGCCGCCAGCCGGCCGCTGAAACACGATTCAGACATATCGAGATCAGAATCAGCCCGCATGATGCCGATGTCTGCCGCCGCGACCTGCCCCGCCCTACCAGGCGGTCATCGGCGCCGCCGATCGTCGGATCAGCGTCAGAGCCGGCCGAGGTCGAGCTTCACGGGGAAGGGTGCCGTGGTGTCGAGCACACCGACGAACACCTCCGCGTTCCGGTAGGTCCTGGTCGCCGGGTCGAGGACATGGGTGTACACCAGCGGAGCACCGGTGGCGGACCCCTCGATCCGCCAGTAGTAGGCAATGCCGGATCTGGCGTACTGGTCCGCCTTCACGATCCTGTCCGTGGTCTCCGAACCCGGCGAGACGATCTCCGCAATCAGCAGCACGTGCTCCGGACGGGTGGGCGTGACATCGATCGTGTCCGCGCGGTACACCACGACATCCGGACGCCGATTGGTCAGCGGCACGTCCTGCAGCCGGACGTCGAAGTCCGTATCGGCGTTCCAGTCCGCCCCGCCGGCCGTGTCCAGGGCATTCGCGAGGATCCGGGCCAGCCGGTTGTGCCGCATGGACGCGCTGGGGCTTACAACGATCATTCCATCCACGATCTCGATGCCCGCGCACTGGTCCTCGGACCAGGAGTCATACTGCTCCGCAGTGATCTGTTCGTGCATACATGCGGGAGCGACCATCTCCGCGGCCATGGCACACCTCCTGCGAACCCACGCGGCAGACCTGGGGCTGCCTGACGCCGGGACGTGCCTGACGCCGGGACGTGTCCGACGCCGCGCGCCGCTGGGATCAAGCATACCGTGAGCTCTGCGCGGTCCCCACGCTACGGCGGGGACCGCGCAGAGCACCCGGGAATCCGGGGCGAGGATGATGGCCACGGCGCTTTCCACGGGCCCGGCGGGCGATCCCGGGAACAGGGATCCGGGCGATGCGGAGGAGCATGCAGCGGTTCGAGGACCGGTGGGTGGTGTCGGCGAGCGACGTCGTCGACGCGCTCGAGTGCGGGCACCGGCTCGCGCTGTCGCACGCCCACGCGGCCGGGGTACGGCTGGACGACGACACCACCGGCGAGCCGATCACGGCCGGTGAAGCGGACGAACTGCTGGTCCGCCACGGTGACGCGCACGAACGGCGGTGGCTCGCGCACTTCGTCGGCATCTTCGGCGCCGACGCCGTCGCGATGATCGAACGCCCCGAGAGCGGTCTGGCCGCGCTGGAGGCCGCCCGGGAGCAGACCCGTGCGGCCGTCGCGGCCGGGGCCGCCGTTATCTACCAGGCGGTGCTCTTCGACGGCTCCTACCAGGGACGGCCCGACTTCCTGGTCGCCACGCACCTCGACCCGGTCACCGGCGCGCGCACCGGCGAGGCCGTGCCCGGCCGCTACGAGCCGTACGACGCCAAGCTCGCCCGGCACGCCCGTCCCGCGGCCGTGGTGCAGCTGGCCTCCTACGCCCGGGCGCTGCCGACGATCGGGGTGGCCGCCGCGCGGCGCATCCACCTGTTACTCGGCGACGGCCGGCTGGAGTCGCTGCGGGTCGAGGACGTCGCGCCCATGGTCGACCACGCCCGGGGCAGGCTGACCGCGCAGCTCGAGCACCCGCCCGCGGCCCCCCGGCCGTCCTGGGGCGATCCGCGGCCCGCCTGCGGGGCCTGCGCGTTCGCCGCCCACTGCGAGCGGGGCCGGGAAGCCGCCCGTGACCTGTCGCTGGTCGCCGGCCTGCGCACGGACCAGCGGCGCAAGCTGCGGGCCGCCGGCATCACCTCGGTCGAGGAGCTTGCCGCCGCGGGCGACGAGCGGCGCCCCGCCTCGATGGCGGCGGCGACGTTCGCCGGGCTGCGGCTCCAGGCACAGTTACAGATCATCCAGGACGCGACCCGCACCGACGAGGACCGGACCGGCACGGTGACCGTCCGGGTGGTCGCGCCCGACGGGCTCGCGTCCCTGCCGGCGCCGGATCCCGGCGATATCTACTTCGACATGGAGGGCGACCCGTACGCGCTGGACAACGCCGGTCTGGAGTACCTGTTCGGCGCCGTCACCCTCGACGTCTCCGCC
>NZ_CEVIVD010000015.1:37155-39868 GCF_982290655.1 Protofrankia sp. CiP1_Cm_nod3 | reverse complement strand
GCCGCCGTTGACAGCGGCGCAGACGTCGAGGAGACGGGCGGCTCCGGCCCCGCGGCGGGCTTCGCCGCCGATGCCGTGGAGGTCTTCCACCCGTTCTGGGCGCACGACCGCGCCGAGGAGAAGCGCGCGTTCGAGCGGTTCGTCGACTGGGCGCTGCAACGGCTCACCGATCATCCCCGGGCGCACATATATCACTACGCACCGTATGAACCGAACGCGCTCAAGCGGCTCGCGGCCAGGCACGGCACCCGCGAACGGCAGGTGGACGCCCTGCTCGCCGGGCACCGGCTGGTGGACCTGTACACGGTCGTCCGGCGCAGCCTGAAGATCTCCCAGCGCTCGTACTCGATCAAGTATCTGGAGCCGCTGTACCTGCCGGGGGCGCGCGGCGCCGGGGTCAAGACCGCCGTCGACAGCATCGTCGCCTACGAGAACGTCCTGGCGCACCGCGCGGCCGGCGAGCGGGCGGCCGCCGAGCACGTCCTCCACGAGATCGCCGAGTACAACCGGGTCGACTGCGTGTCCACCCATCGCCTGCACCGCTGGCTGCTCGGCCTGCGCGCGGCCGAGGGGATCACGCCCGCGCCGGCGGCGGACGCCGAGGAGGCCGCCGCCGACACGACGCCGGATCCCACCGACGCGACCGTTGACGCGCTGCTCGCCGGCCTGCCCGAGGACCCGGCGGCCTGGAGCGACGACGAGCGGGCCCGGGCGCTGCTGGGGGCCGCCGTCGGCTACCACCGGCGGGAGAACAAGCCCGCCTGGTGGGAGTTCTTCGCCTGGCTCAGCGCCGACCGGGCCGCGCTGGAAGCCGACGACGGCTGCGCCGTCCCGCTGGAATGGGCCGTTGTCGAGGGCTGGAGCACCCCCACCGGACGGCAGAAGAAGGCCCGGCGCGGACTGCTCGCCTCGCTCGACCCCGACCGCACCCATCCGTTCGCCACCGGTGAGCGAGTCCGGCTGCTCTATCCGGACGCCGTCGGTAACGGTGCTGTCAGCCAAGCCGGTAACGGCGCCGCCGGCGGCCGCACCCGGGACGCCGAGATCGAACGCGGCGAGCCCGACCGGCTGCTCGTCCGAGAGACCGCGGCGCCGGAGGACAACGACGCCGAACCGCCACTGGCGGTGCTGCCCGGCCCGCCGGTGCGCCCGGAACCCAAACCGGCGGCGATCGCCGAACTCGCGCGGACGGTGGCCGCCGCCCTGCCTCCCCCGAGCCTGGTGCCCGCCCCGCGGCGGGCCGGGCCGGAGCTGCCGGGCGGAGCGGCCATGGACCTGCTGCGCCGGCGCCCGCCGCGGCTGGCCGGCCGGCCCGCCAGGCGTGCCGGGCGTGCCGGGCTGCCGGATCCGGCCGAGCACGGCGGGGATCTGATCGCTACCGTGCTCGCCGCCGTCGACGCCCTGGACAACTCCTACCTCGCGGTCCAGGGGCCGCCCGGCGCCGGCAAGACCTATCTGGCCGGCAGGCTGATCCGCCATCTGGTCGGGACGGGACGCACCGTCGGGGTGTGCTCGACCAGCCACAAGGCGATCGAGAACACCATGCTCGCCGCGATCGGCCCCACCGCCGCAGCAACCGTGAGTGATCAGGCGTCCACGGACGGTGCGACACCCGCCGGGCGGGGCATCGCCGCGGCGAAGAAGCTGCGCTCCGGCCGGAAGCCCGACCCGGACACGCCGTGGGACACCCCGCGCGACATCCGGGCGCTGGCATCCTGGCGCGCCGCGCACCCGGACGGGCACCTCGTCGGCGACACCGCCTGGGCGTTCGCCAACCCTGCGCTGCGCGCGGAGCCGTTCGACGTAATGATCATCGATGAGGCGGGCCAGTTCGCGCTCGCCGACACCCTGGCCGTGGCCGGCGCCGCGCGCAGCCTCGTGCTGCTCGGCGACCCGCAGCAGCTCCCGCAGGTCGTCGCGGGCATCCACCCGGACGGCGCGGACGCCTCCGCCCTGTCCCACCTGCTCGGCCAGGAGGAGATCATCCCGGCCGAGTTCGGCTACTTCCTGGACCTGACCCGGCGGATGCACCCGCGGGTGTGCGCACCGGTGTCGGCGCTGGCCTACCAGGGACGCCTGCACGCGCACCCGGTCGCCGCCGGCCGCCGCGTCGACGGTGTGGCAGCCGGCCTGTACCTGCACGACGTGGTCCACCATGGCAGCACCACCCGGTCCGACCCGGAGGTGGACGCCGTCCGTGACCTGCTCACGGGCATCCTCGGCCGGCGCTTCGTCGACGGGGAGACCGAGCGCGTCCTGCGCGCCGACGACGTGCTGGTGGTGGCGCCCTACAACCGGCAGGTACGCGCGATCGAGCACGCGCTGGGCAGGGCCGGCATCCACGGGGTCCGGGTCGCCACGGTGGACCGCTTCCAGGGGCAGGAAGCACCGGTGGCGATCATGTCGCTGACGACGTCCAGCGCGGCGGAGGCCCCGCGCGGGCTGGAGTTCCTGCTCTCGCGCAACCGGATGAACGTCGCGCTGTCCCGGGCGCAGGTGCTCGCCGTCCTGGTGATGTCACCGGCGCTGCTGGACGCCGCTCCCCGGACAGTGGACGAGCTGCGCCTGCTCGCGGGCCTGGTCCGGCTGCGGACTGACGCCCGGACCGGCCTCACCGACCAGGTGTCCGTACCGGCCGGCTGACCAGCCTGCCGGGCCTGCCGGGCCTGCTGTGTCCGCTGTGTCCGCCGTGTCCGCCGTGTCCGCCGTGTCC
>NZ_CEVIVD010000015.1:8946-36833 GCF_982290655.1 Protofrankia sp. CiP1_Cm_nod3 | reverse complement strand
CGCCCGCGGCGGGCCCGGCGGTGGCCGGCCGCGCTGGCCGTCCTCGTCGCGTTCTGCGGGCTGTCCGTCCTGCTCTTCCGCGACGGCTGGACCGATCTGGGCGGGACCGTCTATGGCGGCGGTGACGCCGTGCTGTTCTCCTGGTACCTGGGGTGGACGCCGTACGCGCTCACGCACGGGCTGAACCCGTTCGTCACGCAGTTCCTGAACGTGCCGGACGGCGTCAACATCATGTGGAGCACCGGTGTGCCGCTGCTCGGCGTGCTGGCCGCGCCGGTCACGATGCTGGCCGGCCCGCTGGTGGCCTTCCAGGTGCTCACGACGCTGGCGCCGGCGCTGTCGGGCTGGGCGATGTTCCTGGCGGTGCGCCGCTGGACGGCCGCGCTGCCCGCCGCCGTCGCCGGGCTGCTGTACGGCTTCGGCCCGTACATGATCGGTGCTTCCTACGGGCACCTGCACCTGTCGTTCGTGCCCTTCCCGCCGATCCTGCTGCTGCTCATGGACGACCTGCTCGTCCGGCAGCGCAACACCCGGCGGACCGGTGTCCTGCTCGGGGTGGCCGTGGCCGCCCAGGCGCTGATCAGCGAGGAGGTGCTGGCGACCTCGGCAGTGGTCACCGCCATCGCCATCGCCATCCTGTGCCTGCGGCACCGCGACCAGGTCCGCGCCCGCGCGGGGGCGGCCATCCGCGGGCTCGCCATCTGCGCCGGTGTCGCCACGGCGGCGCTGGCCTGGCCGCTGGCCACCCAGTTCTTCGGCCCGCAACGGGTGCACGGCTCGATCCAGCCGCCGGACGTCGCCGTCTCCGACCTGCTCACGTTCGTCACGCCCACGCCCCTGCAGGCCTTCGGGCCGGACTTCGCCGTCCGGGAGAGCCTGACGTTCACCGGCAACGCGGTGGAGGTCAGCGGCTATCTCGGCCTGCCCCTGCTGGCTCTGCTGCTGTTCATCGCGGTGCGGCTGCGGCGCAACCGGCTGGTCGCCCTGTGCGTGCCGCTGGCGGCCGCCGCCGCGGTCCTCTCGCTCGGCCCGCACCTGCACGTCGGCGGGCACAACACCGGTATCCCGCTGCCGTGGCGCGTGCTGGAGCTGGGGCCGGTGCTGCACAACGCGCTGCCGTCCCGGCTGTCGCTCTACGTCGCGCTCGCGGCCGGCATCATGATCGCTATATGGCTGGACCAGGCACGGCCACCTCGTATCCGTGCTATCACCGTCGGTGTGTCCGTCGCCGCCCTGGTCCCGCTGGTGCCGGCGTCCCTGCTCGCCTTCTCGCCGGCCACTCCCGCGTTCTTCACCGGCCCGCGGGTGAGCAACGCCCTGCCGGAAGGGTCGACCGCGCTCGTCGTGCCCTACCCGTACCCGCAGCAGAACGTGGCGATGCTCTGGCAGGCTCAGGCGGGCTTCCGGTTCGCCATACCCGGCTGCTACTGTACGGTTCCTGACCGTAATGGACGTTCCAGCTTCCACCCGGAGCCGGACCCGCTCAACTCGGCCCTCATCGATGTCGCGGCAGGCACCATCACCGCTGACGACGCGCTGCGGCGGCCCGGGCTGCGGGCCACCTTCGACCGCTTCGACCTGGACGCGATCATTCTCGGCCCGAGCGACCACCACGACGAGCTGGTGAAACTACTGACCGGACTGGCCGGCGGCCCCGGCCGCCACGTCGACGGCGTCGATCTGTGGCCGCTCGGCACACCCTGACACCGCGATATCCTGGCACCGCGATGTCCTGACAGCACAGTGTCCTGTGGCACGTCCTGTGGCACCGCGATGCCATAACGTCGCAATGTCTTAACGTCACGGTGCCACAACGTCGAATGCGCCGGGCGGGACGCGGGTAGGCCGTGTCCGATGGATGTTGGTGGCTGCGGGTGGCCGTCTCGGCGCTGCTCGCACGACCGGGCGTCCGTCGCAGCCAGCCCGAGCCAGGGCGGGGCCGAGGCCGGCTGCCCGCGCTGTTTACGACCATGAATGGAGACCGGATGGCAGAGATCAAGGTGACCGTGACGCGGGTTGTGACCGCCGAGCCCACCGCCGTCATCGAAGCGCTCGGCGACTACAAGGGCGTCCGGGCCGAGACCTGGCCAGAGACGATCACGGACTACGAGGTGCTGGAGGGCGGCACCGGCGCCGGCACCCGGATCCGCTACCAGCTGCGCGCGACCCGCAGCCGCGTCCGCACCGTCGACGCGGTCGTCTCCGCGCCCGAGCCCGACCGGACCCTGGTCGAAGCCGACCAGAACTCCACCCTGCGGACCGTGTGGACGGTGCAGCCGGCCGGCTCGGGCACGACCCGGGTGTCGGTGGAGACGAGCTGGGCCGGCGCGAGCGGCATCGGCGGGTTCTTCGAACGGACCTTCGCGCCGATCGGCATCCGCAGGCTGTACAACGGCGTCCTCGACAAGATCACCCCCCGCCTGAGCTGATACCCGCACAACCAGCCCACATGTCACGCTGCTTTGCGCGGGTACTCGAAGTGGCCGCAGCATCGCGACATGGACAGCGAGAAGCGCTCGGGCGGGACGGCCGTGCGCCGGCTGCCGGCCCACGGGCTCGCCGGGCTGGCCGGGGCGGTCCCGGCGTTCGCCTTCCCGGCGCCGGGGGTGTGGGTGCTCGGTTTCGTCGGGCTCGTGCCGCTCATGCTGGTCGTCCGCGCCGCCCCGACCAGGCGGGAGGCGGCCGTACGGGCCTGGTGGGGCGGCACCGGGTTCTTCCTGGCGGCCTGCTACTGGCTGGCTCCGAACACCGGCCCGTTCCTGCTCGTACTCACCGCGATACTGGGCGCGACCTGGACGCTGTGGGGTGTGACGGTGTGGGCGGCCCTGCGCCAGCCCCCTTCAGCCCGCGGGCTCGCGTGGGCGCTGCTGGTCGTGCCGTCGGCGTGGGTGGCCGGCGAGTTCCTCCGATCATGGCAGGGGCTCGGCGGGCCGTGGGCGCTGCTCGGCGCGAGCCAGTGGAACAGCCGGCCGGTGCTGGCGCTCGCCTCGCTCGGCGGCGTGTGGCTGCTCAGCTTCGTGCTGGCTGCCGTCGGGCTGGCCCTGGCCGCGGCGGGAATCCCGGGCGCGGCGGCCGGCAGACGGATCACCGCCTGTCTGGCGGCAGCCGGGATCGTCATCCTCGCCGTCAGCGGCGCGGCAATGCTGAGGCCCGTCCCCCCGGCGGCCGGGACGCTGCGTCTCGGCGGCGCCCAGCCGGGTGTCGTCCACGCTCCGGAAGCCCGGTTCACCGCGAGCGAAGCCGCCACCCGGCGTCTCGCGGGCAGCGGTGCCGACCTGGTCGTCTGGGGTGAGAGCAGCGTCGGTTTCGACCTCGCCGACGATCCCGCCCACCTGGCCCGGATCGAGGCGGCGGCCCGCGCCGTCGGCGCCGACATCCTGGTCAACACCGACGCCCGCCGGGCCGGAACCCTCGGCGCACCGGGCGATGTGTTGGGCGCACATGGCTCACCAGCCCCACCGGGCTCCGCCGAAGGGCCGGCCCGCGACGATGACGGCAGCCTGGAGCGGGCACGTCCACCTGGTTCGCCAGGCCCACGAGAGCGGCCGGGGGCGCCTGGCGGCGGGATCTACAAGACAGCGGTCCTCATCGGCCCGGACGGGCCGCGCGGCCGCTACGACAAGACGCGCCTGGTGCCGTTCGGCGAGTACATCCCGCTGCGCCCGGTGTTCGGCTGGCTGTCATCAGTGACCGAAGCAGCTGCGGAGAACCGCCGGACGGGCCATCAGCTCACCATCATGCGGACGGCGGGCGTGCGCTTCGGGACGTTGATCTGCTTCGAGTCGGCCTTTCCCGACCTGGGACGCCGGCTCGCCCGGATGGGCGCGGAAGTGATCGTCGTGCAGTCGGCGACATCGACCTTCCAGGACAGCTGGGCGCCCGCGCAGCACGCGAGCCTCGCCGCGCTGCGCGCCGTCGAGTCGGGACGCCCGGTCGTGCACGCCACGCTCACCGGCGTCTCCGCCGTGTTCGACGCGTCCGGCCGCGAACTCGTCCGTCTCGGCACCCGTGAACGCGGCCCCTACCGCACCGACATAGCGCTCGCGACCAGGCAGACCCTCTACGACCGCTTCGGCAACTGGGTCCCGGCCGTTTCACTCATCGCCCTGTCCACCGCCGGCATCACCACCGCCCTGCACGCCACCCGGCGACCACGACGTTCGCGGGGAGCGCCGGCATGAACACGCGGCCTCCGAGTCCGGAGGCTCCCGGCCCGGGGGCCGGGCACTCGCGAATTCCGCGCCCCGAAGCCCCGCGCGCTGAGGCCCTGTCACCAACAGCCCTGTATCCGGGGGTGGTACGGCTGCCCTCGCCGGCCGAGGAGCTGGATGACGAGCGGTTCGCCCGGCACGGGGTCCGGGTGCTGCTCAAACGCGACGACCTCGTCAGCCCCGTGCTACCGGGCAACAAGTGGCGCAAGCTGAAATACAATCTGGTGGACGCGGCGGCGTCCGGGAAATCGACGATCCTGACCTTCGGCGGGGCGTTCTCCAATCATGTCCGGGCGACGGCCGCCGCCGGCGCGCTTTTCGGTTTCACCACCATCGGCGTCATCCGCGGCGAGGAACATCTGCCGCTGAACTGGTCGCTGTCGGCCGCCGTCGCCCACGGCATGCGGCTGGCCTACCTGGACAGGTCGACGTACCGCCGGAAAGACGAACCGGACGTGCTCGCCGGCCTGCGGGCGCGCTTCGGCGACTTCTTCCCGCTGCCGGAGGGCGGCAGCAACCCGGCCGGCGTCCGCGGCTGTGCCGAAATTCTGGACGAGGTCGAGCCGGATGTCGACATCGTCACCTGCGGCTGCGGCTCGGGCGGCACCCTGGCCGGTATCGCGGCGAGCCTGCGCCCCGGCCAGCGGGCCATCGGATTCTCCGCGCTCAAAGGCGGCCGGTTCCTCCAGGACGTCGTCGGTGACCTCCAACGTGCCACCTTCGGCCACGCCACCGACAACTGGCGGATCGAGTGCGACTTCCACTTCGGCGGTTTCGCGCGCCGCCCGCCGGATCTCCAGCGGTTCATCGACGACTTCGCCGGACGCCACGGCATCGCCCTGGAACCGGTATACGTCGCGAAGATGATGTACGGTCTGCTCGAGCTGGCCCGCCGCGGCACGATAACCCCCGGCAGCACCGTCCTGGCCGTCATCACCGGCCCGGCCGATCACCCGACGGGAGCGCGCGGCGGGCCGTAACAGGAGATCCGGGCCGGCGGGCGCGGCGCGGACACAGCCATGTCGGGCTGTGGACAGCGGCCCACTCTGTTTTGGTGGCGGCTGGGCGTGGTTCACTCGTCACGCCCGCGAGTGAAGTGTTCCCAGTCGGCGATCCGCGGGCGGGCCTGGGGGGACAGGTGAGCGGGAGCGAACACGCGGACGTCGTGGTTGTCGGTTCGGGATTCGGTGGCGCGGTGACCGCCTGCCGTTTCGTCGAGGCGGGCTACAGCGTTGTTCTGTTCGAGCGTGGGAAGGCGTATCCACCGGGGTCGTTCGCCCGTTCGCCGACCGACATCGCGACGAACTTCTGGGACCCGAGCCAGGGCCGGCACGGTCTGTTCGATGTCTGGTCCTTCGCCGACTTCGAGGCGGTTGTCTCCAGCGGGCTGGGCGGCGGCTCGCTCATCTACGCCAACGTCCTGCTCCGCAAGGACGAGAAGTGGTTCGTCCGCGACGCGCCCGCCTGCGAGGGCTACGAGAGCTGGCCGGTCAGCCGGGCCGACCTGGAACCGCACTACGCGGCCGTCGAAAAGACGATAGGGGTGCAGCGCTTCCCCAAGGGGCAGCCGCGCTATCAGCACGCCCGCCGGACCGAGCTGCTGGAACAGGCCGGCAGACGGCTCGGGTACACCGCCGAGCAGCCGCCGCTGGCGGTCACGTTCGGTGTCGACGGCAACCCGCCGGTACCGGGGGCGCCCATCGGTGAGCCGGCCTACGGCAACATCCACGGCCGGCCGCGGATCACCTGCGTGCTGTGCGGCGAGTGCGACCTCGGCTGCAACTACGGCAGCAAGAACACCCTGGACCACACCTATCTCTCCGCCGCGGTGCACCACGGCGCGGACCTGCGCGTCCACCACGAGGCCCGTTCGATCACCCCACGGGACGGCGGTGGGTACACCGTCGGGTACGTGGTGCACGCACCCGGTGATGCCGTCGCCACCTCGACACTCCCCCAGCGGACGATCACCTGTGATCGTCTCGTCCTCGCCGCCGGCACGTTCGGCACCACCTATCTGCTGCTCCGCAACCGCGCCGCGTTACCCGGCATCTCCCAACTGCTGGGGCGGCGCTTCAGCGGTAACGGCGACCTGCTCGGCTTCGTCGGCGGGGTGCCCGGCCCGGCCCTGGGCGGCGCGCACGCCCCGGTCATCACGACCGCCGTGCGCGTCCCCGACCCCCTCGACAGCCACGGCGGTCACGCTGATGGCCAGGGCGGCTCCGGCGCCGACCGCGGCTGCTACATCCAGGACGCCGGCTACCCCGGTTTCGCCGAATGGCTCATCGAGGCGGCCGGCCTGGACAACGAGGCGTCCCGGATCGTCAGCACCGTCTACGAGCTGATCCGTTCCCGTCTCACCGGCGGCCCGTCCCACCAGATCGGCGCGCTGGTCGGCCGGCTGCTCGGCCCGGGGCAGGCGTCCGCGGGCGCGATGCCCCTGCTGGGCATGGGGCGCGACATTCCCACCGGAAAAATGTCGGTGAGCGACGACTACCTGCAGATCGAGAACTATCCGGCGGACAGCCAGCCGTATTTCGAACGGCTGGACAGAATCATGGAGGACCTGGCCGAGGAAATGGGTGGAAAATACCACCGGAATCCGCTGACGCTGCTGTCCCGGGTCATCACCGTGCATCCTCTCGGCGGCGCCTCCATGGGTACCGACATCACCACCGGCGTCATCGACGAATGGGGCGAGGTGTTCAACCACCCCGGTCTGTACGTCGCCGACGGCGCCGCCCTGCCCGGGCCGGTCGGGGCGAACCCGTCGCTGACCATCGCCGCCTTCGCCGACCGGCTCGCCGAACACGCCGTGGATGCCGGCCCCGTCTTGGAGACACAGCCATGACCACTCCCACGAGCCTGCGGTTCACCGAGAAGATGAAGGGCTTCCTCACCCTCGACGAAACCGATCCCCAACGTGGATACAACCAGGGCAGGCAGGACGGGACCTCGCTGTCCTTCCGCCTGACCATCCACACCGAGAACGTGGACGCCTTCGCCGCCGACCGGCTGCGGGGGGCCACCGCCAGCGGATACGTCCGCTGCGACGCGCTGGGCGGCAGACGCCCGGTGGACGGCGGCGTCTTCAACCTCTTCGTCGGCGACACCCCCGGGCACCGGCGGATGCTCTACCGGCTGCCGTTCAGCGACGCGGCCGGGCACCCGCTGACCCTCAGCGGGTTCAAGGACGTCCACGACGATCCCGGATTCGACCTGTGGCGGGACACCTCGACGCTCTACACCCGCGTCTTCGCCGGCCATGTGGACGCCGCCGGCGAGTCCACCGCCCGGATCGTCGGCGCCGGCATCGTCACCATCCACATCCCCGACTTCCTCTGGCAGCTCACGACGTTCCGGACGTCCGGCCCGGCCGGTGGCACGGCGGGCCTGGTGAAGTTCGGCCGGCTGTTCCTCGGCGATCTCTGGGAGGTCTACGGCCGTTCCCTCGGACGCGAGGACGACGAGGAGGACGCGCGGGACGGAGACGATCCGCGGGATGGCGAAGGGGGCTGGAGCTGATGTCCGGCACCCCGTCCCGCCCTGTCGACGACAGCGAGCGGGCGCTCGGCTTCGCACGGGCGTCGATGTCCCGCTGGCTGTCGCCGGCCCTGCTGCTCGACACCGCCGTCCGCGTCGGTATCAGCGAGTTACTCGGCTCCTACGCCGACAAGCGGGAGGCGATGGCCGCGCTGCCGGCCGCCCCCCCGACCGACCTGTCGGGCCAGGACGAGCTGTGGTTCGACTACGTCAGCGACCTCGGCGACGGCTTCGACTCGACCTACACGATGGCCTCGCTGCTCGCCGCGCCAGGCCTGGAACTGGACGGTTCGCCGGCCCCGCGGGGGCAGCTGCTGGTGATGGGCGGCGACCAGTGCTATCCGACGCCGAGCATCACCGGCTACGAGAACAAACTGATCGGCCCCTACCGGGCGGCGCTGCCCACCGCGCCGCCCGGGCCCGACGGGCAGCCGGCGCCGCCGAAACTGTTCGTCCTCCCCGGCAACCACGACTGGTACGACGGGCTCACCGCCTTCATGCGGGTGTTCTGCCAGCGCTCCACCATCGGCGGCTGGCGTACCGAGCAGACCCGCAGCTACTTCGCGGTGAAACTGCCGCACCGGTGGTGGCTGCTCGGTATCGACATCCAGTTCGACTCCTACATCGACGACCCGCAGCGCCGGTACTTCCTCGACGTCGCCGAGCAGATGCAACCCGGCGACGCGGTGATCCTGTGCTCGGCGAAACCGAGCTGGGTCAGCACGGGTGAGGGCAACGCCGAGGCGTTCGCCGTCCTCGACTACTTCGAACGCACCGTGATCCGCAAGGCCGGCGCGCGGGTACGGGTCTCCCTCTCCGGCGACCTGCACCACTACGCGCGCTACCGCCAGGCCGACGGGGACACGCAGAAGTTCACCGCCGGTGGCGGCGGAGCCTACCTGTCCGCCACCCACCACCTGCCGGAACATCTGGTGCTGCCGCCGCCGGCGTCCCGGGCGCCAAGCAAGACCGACCCGCCGGCGCACTACCAGCTCGAGACGAGCTTCCCGGACGCGCGCACCTCCCGCCGGCTGGCCGCCGGCATCGTCCGCCTGCCGGCGTTCGCACCCGGGCTGGTGGGCCTGCTCGGCGGTATCCACCTGCTGCTGGCGCTGGTGATCGGTGCCACCGCCGGCGCGGGCACGCCAAGGGCCGCCGGGCGCCTCGACGCCATCGCGGACGGGCTTCGCGACGCCAGCACCGGCGCACTGTTCGCCGGCCTGGTCGACAACGTGCCAGGGCTGGCGCTGAGCCTCGGCGTCCTGGGCGCCGGGGTGGCCCTGACCAAGAGCGGCCGGACGGCCCGGGGGCTGGCGGCCGGAGCCGCGCACGCGGTGGCCCAGCTCCTGCTGGCGGCCGGCCTGCTGGCGGCCGTGGTGGCGGTGGCCGGCCCGTTGCCGGGCACCTGGCTGCTGGCCGGCGTACTGCCGCTGGTCACCGTGCTCGGCGGGCTCGCCGCCGTCGAGCTGCTCGCCGGTTATCTCTGGCTCGCCGACCGGTTCGCGGGCCTGAACACCAACGAGCTCTTCGCCGCGCAGGGGATCGCCGACTACAAGAACCTCCTGCGGCTGCACATCGGCCCGGACGGGTCGCTGACCATCTATCCGGTCGGGATCCGGCGGGTGCCGAAACGCTGGCGTTTCACACCGCACGCGGCGCCGGGTGAGCCCTGGTTCACCCCGGTGGACCGGCGGGTGGATCCATTCCTCATCGAGCCCCCGGTCAGCATCGCCCATGGCGGCCTGCCGGCCGTCCCGTATCAGCATGCTCGCGGCGACGACGCCGAACCGGCCAGTTCGTAACGAAAAATGCCGTAACATACCGAGGCGATGACAAACTGGACCGCTAAATCGAGCATCCCCGAGCCGGACGGCAGCTGGGGGCCGGGCGTAAATATTCGCTCCGACCGGCCCACGCCCGCCCGGATATACGACTACTTCCTCGGCGGCAAGGACAACTTCCCGGTCGACCGGGAAGCCGCCGAAAAGGTCAAGGAAGCCGTGGGCGCCGAGATCACCTCTGACGCGGCACGGGAGAACCGGCTCTTCCTCCGCCGCGTCGTACGGTGGCTGGCCGAGGCGGGCATCGACCAGTTCATCGACGTCGGTGCCGGCCTGCCCACCCAGGGCAACGTGCACGAGATCGTCCAGCAGGTCAACCCCGACGCCCACATCGTCTACGTCGACAACGACCCGATCGTCCTGGCTCACGGCCGGGCCCTGCTGGCCGACAACGCCACCACCACGGTCATCACCGCGGACCTGCGCAGCCCCGGAACAATCCTCGATCATCCCGACCTGCGCACTCTGATCGACTTCTCCCGACCGGTAGCCATCCTGTTCATAGCCGTTTTCCACTTCGTCACCGACGAGGAGGACCCGGCCGGCCTCATCGCCGCGTTCCGGAAACTGCTGGCACCCGGCTCCCACATCGCCCTGACACACGCGGCCACGGACGACGCGCCATCCGACCAGGTGGCCCGGGTCGAGCAGGTGTACAAGAACGCCACCTCGCCCTTCGTCTTCCGCTCACGCCAGCGGATCGAAGCCCTGTTCGCCGGCTTCGACCTGGTCGAGCCCGGCATCGTCCACCCCTGGCAGTGGCGTCCCGGCGAGGACGACATCCGCACCGCCTGGCAGTTCGCCGGCGTCGCCAGAAAGAGCGCTCAGGAATAAGCGCCCACGGGGAACATGCGCGCCGGCGGACCATCGCGCTGGTCCGCCGGCCCAGCCAGGCCGTGAGCCGCCTTCCTGCCGTGCTCGGGTCACCAGCGCGTGCGCAGGTCTTCGACGAGGGTGCGGACGCGGTGGACGCTTTCCGAGCCCGGGTCGATGTCATGGAGCGCGTCGGCGAGCGCGGTCAGCACCCCGGCATCGGCCTGGTCACCGGCGAACCGCACCACCTTCATGAAATAGGTACGCAGGTGCGGGGTCAGGGGAGGCCGGGGCTGGCGGCCGGAACGGTGACCGATGGCGACCACCCACTCCTGCCGGGCGGTCTGGTCATAAAGGACGTCGACCCGCTCCAGTGCCTCGACCAGCGCCAGGATGTCGTCGGGAGCGAGCCGGTTGCCGAGGCCGCCACCGCCTGGTCCACCAGAGACATCCCGCCTGCCGGAAGCACCGGCGCCAACGACGGCGACCAGTCCGCCCGAATCACCCTGCCCGGATTTCCCCGCCGATCCGGCTACGGCTGGCTTGCTGGACCGATCGGGGAGAACGGGGGGACCGGGAGAAACAGGCGGATTCGGCGCGGGAAAATCGCCGAACGCCGGCGCCAGACCGGCCGCCGTGTCACGGTCGAGCGGCGGCAGCGCGGCGGCGGCCGTTCGCAGCACCTTCTCGGCCAGCGCGATGATGAAACTCTGGTACTCCCGCGGATGCTGCCGCATGAGATCGACGACACAGCTGTCCGCGTATGCCCGCCCCAGACTCGGCGAGGTGAGCTGTATCCGCCGCGCCACGGCCGGGACGGGCTGCCGCCGCGGCACCCATTCCAGCGGAAGAATGTAACCGGGCGGCGAATCCGCGACCGTGCCCGTGGCCCCGCTCATGCCCGTGCTTGCGGCCCCGTTCATGGCCGCTCGCCGCATCCGCTCGCTGAAGACAGCCCATTCCCAGCCGCACCAGCCGCTGCGGAAGTAGTCGTCGGACAGCAGGGCGACCATGACCGGTATGGTACGGGCCGCCTCCCGCAGTTCGGTCTGCCATTCCGCCCCCAGCCCGATGTCCCAGGGGGCGAGAAAACCACGTGGCCGCGGTTCGCGGTCCGCCCTGACACCCAGTTCAGCGGTCAGGTCGGCGTGGAGCTTCTCCACCAGCTCACGGTCACCGGGACGGGCAGCGTAGCTGGTGAAAAAGATGAACCGGGGCACACTGCCTCCCAGCCGTTCCCGGCGGCCGGCACTGTCCTCTTCCTGCCGGTAGATGGTGACCTCCTCCCGCAGGCCACCGGACGGAGGACGGATCAGCGCGACCTCCTCGGGGGACAGCGACGGCAGTTCCTGCCCCGGCGTCGTCAACCGCCTGTGCGCCTCGAGAATTCGGTTCGCGGTCCGCTCCACCACCCGGTGGTAGTCGTCGTGATGTCTGCGCATGAGGTTGAACAGGCCGTCACCGGCGAAGGGTGCGCCACGTGCCGCGTCCCAGGACTGTGATTTAAGGACCTTCTCCACGGGAGTGATCGCCACTGGCCGCCAGATCAGCCCGATGACAGCGTCCTTTGGCCACTTCCCGTAGCGTTGACTGTAGATCCGCCCCCGCTGGTTGAAGATTTCCCAGTCGAGCGCGCACCGCGGGTCACTGAAATAAGAATCCGAATACAGCGCCACCATCACGGGCAGCTTCGCCGCGGGATGATCACCATCCGCTCGGACGCCGGGACTCCCCGGCACGGGATAGTCGAGCTGACCGCCGACGAGAACATCGGCGCCGCCTGCCCGCATCTGGCGTTCGAGATCGGTGTGGAAACGAGCCACCCATTTCCGGTCCTGCTCGGAGGCGTAGCTCGTCATGAAGTAGTAGCGCATGGACCCCCGCAGACCACGACCGCTCCGGCCGGACGCTCCGCCTCGGGACCGGGACCGGGAGCGCCCATCCGACCGGACCATCCAGTTCTGGTGGGACGTCGGAACACGGTGGCCCCCGACGCTCCACCGGGCAAAGATACACGTCTAATTCGGTCACATCATCTGTCGTTGTGACGACTCGGCATACGCCATGGCGCATCCAGCCCCTCCAGGCATACCGGGCCTCCGGCCCGACAGGTCGCCCCACCGTCCGCGCACTCCACCCACGACCCGCCCCACCTGCGCAGACGGGCTGGTCACAGCCTTTTCAGGCGACCGGTCGAGCCCCCACGCGCCGGCCATCCCACCGCCTCCTCACCACAGGACTCGGCCGTCACATATCGGACGGCCGGCTGCCCCGGCAACGGGTCAGGGGCTATAGTTGGGCGCGTTTCGTCAACCTTCCGCGGTGATGAGTTCGCGTTCGGTGGTCAGCCTCAGTCCGCCGTACACGGTCGACTTCCCGTGGTGGTCCCGCACGGCATCGGGGGATCTGCCGAGTGCGCGAGGTGGTACGGGGTGGTACACGACGAGCGGCGGCACGCCGATCGCGGCCGGACGCATGTCCCGTCGAGCACCCCTGCTCATCGGCCGGCGGCCTGCGCCGGGCCCGGAAACCCCGCCGGGGGTGCCGCGCCCACGGTGGCGCGATGCGATGACGGGCCGGATCGGCGTCAGTCGACATGACACCGTATTTCTTCGTCAGCCACGCCACCGGCGACGCCGACGCGGGGCACCTGCAACGGTTCTTCGGCGACCTCCAGCGCGAACTGCGCAACCAGCTCGGATACCCGCCGGATGCCACCGGCGAACTGTGGGCACCGGTTCACGGGCAGGAGCCACCAGCCGGGACGTACACACCCGATACGCCGGACGCGCCGGCAGCGTCCGCCCTGACCTGCCGGGTACTGGTCGCAGCCTATTCGGACGCCTATGTGCGCAGTACGCGCTGCGTCCGCGAATGGTCGGCGTTCCACGACCGGATGCGCTGGTACCAGCAGCGTACGGGGGCCGAACCGGCGTCGCTGATCGGTATCCCGTGGTCGGCCGGCTTCGACACCCTGCCTGGCATCCTGCGGACGGCGAGCCGCCTGCCCACCAACGCCGTCGAGATGGGCCGCACCGGCGGCCTGCGCCACCTCATGAGCGAGATGTACCGTTCCGGCGCGAGCGAGCGTTACCTGGCCTTCGTCCGGCAGGTCGCCGGTCTGGTGGTCGCCGGGGCCGCCGCCGACCTGCCCGTGATGACCGCGGCCGACCTGCCCTACGCCCGCCCGCGTCCGGAGCTCCTCGCCGCGGCCCCGCCCACCGCCGAATCCGCTCCTGTCAATGCCGCCGGTGCCGAGCCGGCACGGCAGGCCTCGCCACCGGACGCCGAACCCGAGCCTCCCTTAGCGCATACCGGGGACGACGTGGCCGAGACGCCGCGTCTCCCCGCCCGGAATCGGCGACATACCCGCAACCTGGGCCGGGTCGGGGTCGTCATCGCCGCCGCCACGGCGGACGAGCAGCCCTCCACCCGTACTCGGCGTGACTTCTACGGGACCGCGCCCGAGGACTGGCGGCCCTTCCTGCCGGCCACCGGCCGGCCCGCGTTCGCCCTGGCCCAGGCCGCCCTGAGTAAGAACGCGATCTACGACACGGTCTGCTACCCCGTCGGCGCCGAGCTCACCGAGCAGTTGGCCCGGGCCCGCGCCGACCGGCGCGTCATCGTCCTGCTCGTCGATCCATGGATCACCGGAGCGGAGCCCTACCAGGAGCTTCCCGCCGACATGGAACGCTGGCTGGCGACGGACCCGGCCGCCTCCGCGGGAATGCTGGCGGTGTTCAGCTCGACGGATGAGGAGACCGAGGAACAGGCCGAGAACCTGCGCGCGGAACTGTCCCGATGGTTCGCCCACGCGGACGCCGTCCGCTGGAACCGTCGCAAGGATGTCCGTACCCATGAGGAACTGGCCACGGACATCGTGTCCATGGTCATCCGCACCCAGAACATGTTGATAAACATGGCCGGGCCCGGCCCGGGAACCGGGCCGGGCGACATCCCCGACGACCCGGATCAGGGCAGACCGGTACTGCGCCGCCGGTGGCCGGATGACGCGGAACGGTGACGATGACAACGACAGTAGCCGGCACCACCGGGTCCCCGACCGGCCCGGGCGGCACCATCGTGACTTTCTATTCGTACAAGGGCGGGGTCGGACGGACGATGGCGGTCGCCAACGTCGCCTGGATCCTGGCCAGCGCGGGCCGGAAGGTGCTGGTCGTCGACTGGGATCTCGAGGCGCCGGGCCTGCGCAGCTATCTGCACCCGTTCTTCCTGGATTCGGATGCGGCCACTGACATCGAAGGCGTCGTCGACATGGTGCAGGGCTACGTCTCCGCGGCCTGGTACGATCCCAGGGCCGACCGGGCCGACCTGCGGCGGGAGTTCGCCGCGGTGGACCAGCGGGTGATCCACCTGCAGCTGGCCCGGCATTCCGGCTGGGGGAGCATCGACTTCCTCGGCCCTGGCCGGCAGGGCGGATCCTACGAGGCCACGATCGCCTCTCTGCCCTGGAGCGCGCTCTACGACAATCTCCGTGGTCGGCGGTTCTTCCAGGACATGCGGGCGAACATGCTCGCCGGCGGCTACGACTACATCCTCGTCGACAGCCGGACCGGTCTCGGCGACAGCGCATCGATCTGCACCAAGTTACTCCCGGACGTCGTCGTCCTCGGCTTCACTATGAACTCCCAGTCGATCATCGGCGCGGCCAACGTCGTCACCGACATCGAAAATCACCTGGACCGGGCTATCCGCGTCCTGCCAGTGCCGATGCGAGTCGAGCCCGGGGAGACCGAGAAACTGAACATCAGCCGGGAGCGCGTCCGGCGCTGTTTCCCCAGGCTGCCACGCGGCCTCGACGAGGCCGGCCGCAACACCTACTGGGGGCATGTTGAGATCCCCTACAAGTCGTTCTACGCCTACGAGGAAGTCCTCGCCGCCTTCGCGGAGCGACCGGAGAGCACGAACGGCCTGCTCAGTCCGTATGAATACCTCACCAATGTCATCACCAACGGCCAGGTCCAGAGCCTGAAGCCGCTGCCCGAGCCGGAACGCATACAATGGCTGCGGGCCTTTGAACGCCTGGTGCCCATGGACGTCAACACGGCGACGGTCGTCGCGGCGCCTCGGGGCCGGGTCTGGGCGGAATGGATCCGCACCGAGTTGGGCAATGTGCACATCTCCGTGCATGACATCTCCGCTCCACCCGCCTCAGCCGACAGGACCGCGCCCGTTAGGACCGCGCCCGGTGGCGTTGACGGCCGGGACCAGGAACCGGTCGTGATCGTACTCACCCAGGATCTGCTCGATTCTTCACCGTGGCGCGAATATCTCAGAGGACTGATCAACGCGCGGGTCAGCGGAGACGATGCCACGACCGTTCCCAGGATCGTCGGGATCCGGGTGGACACCAACGAGTTCCGCGAGCCGTTCGACCTGATCGCCAAGGTGCAGCTCGGCATGTTCACCGAGCAGAAGGCACGTTCCACCCTGCTGAGGCAACTGGGCCGGACCGGACCGGCGACAACCGCTGACCCCCCTCCCGGAGGCACCCGGTTCCCCGGCAGCGTCCCCGAGATCAGGACGTCGCTGCGGGTCAACCCGCGATTCGTCGGCCGGGAGGAGCATCTCAGCCGCGCCCGGGACTACCTGACCTGGTCGAGGACCAGGCCGTTGCTGCCGCTGGCCCTCTGCGGCGGGCGCGGCCACGGAAAAACCGAGATCGCGGTCGAGTACGCCCACCGTTTCGCCTCGGACTACGACCTGGTCTGGTGGGTCCGGGCCAGCAGCGCCGAGGCCGCCCGGGACAGCCTGGAGCAACTACTGAAAGCCATCAGCGAGCACCCGGCCGCGTACGGGTACCGCGCGAAGAGCTGGTCGGCGGCGGCGGATCCGGTGGCCGAGATGCTCACGGATCTTGTCAGCGACCGGCTGGCCAAACGCTGGCTGCTCGTCTATGACGACGCGACCGACCGGGCGGCGCTGGGCGGGCTCCTCCCGGAATCGGGGATCTACGGACACGTCCTGATCACCACTGCCGAGGAGGCCGGCTGGCGGAACAGCGCGGAGATCATGCGCGTGGACCCGTTCACCCCGGCCGAGGCCGACACACTGATGCGCAAGCGGATCGGGTACGCCGAGGACGACCTCATCGCGTCAGTCACCAGAAGGCTGGGCTACCTGCCGCAGGCGGTCGACCATGCCGCGACGTGGATAGTCGAGTCGGGCATAGAGGCGAGCGAAGCCGTACGGCACTACCTCAGGCTGCTCGACCGTGCCGTGGAAGACCTGGCGGCCGGTCGCACCGACGGCGTCGCGCCACCCATCCTGCAGAGCTTGCTGGTGTCCCTGGACACGTTGGAGAAGCGGTCACGGCCACGCCTCCGCTTCCTGGAACTGTGCGCCTTCCTGTCGACGGAGGGCATCTCCATGAAGCTGCTGAAGTCACGCGGCATGTTGGAGGTACTGCAGCAGCCGGACGACAACCTGCCGGACAGCCCGGACACCACGCTGCCGGGCGGCCCGGACACCGGGCTCATCGACCGGATCCTCCAAAATGTGGCCAACGAGCTCACGCTGGTACGGATAGGCCCGCGCTGGGAGTCACTGAGCCTGCCTCCCGTGCTGTGCGACCTGTTGCGGAGCCGGATGCGCCAGGCCGGCACCCTCGAGAAGCGGCGGACCGAGATTCTGCGGGTGCTGGCCGCCTTCGCCCCGCTGGACGAGCCGTCGGACGATCCCAAGGACAGCGAGCGCTACGCCGAGCTCCAGCGGCACATCAAACCTTCCGGCGCGGTCAGCAGTCTCGACGACGCGGTGCGCCGCTGGCTGGTGCACCAGACCCGCTACCTGTTGCAGTCCACGACCGCGACGAAGGCGCGGGACCTCGGCGAGGGCCTACTGGCGTACTGGGCGGCCGCGGCTCCGCACCGCGAGAGCGACGTCCTGCGCCTGCGCCTGGCCACCCACGTCTCCAACGCCTACCGGGAGCTGTCCCAGTTCCCTGAGGCGATCAGGCTCAACAACGAGACCCATGAGCGGCAGACGGCTGTCTTCCCCTCGGGGCACCCGCATGTCTGGTGGACATCCGGCAGCCTCGCGCTGGACCGACGGCAGACAGGCAAGTTCCGGGACGCCCAACGGTATGATGAGGAAGCTTTCGCGGGCTTCCGGAGCCAGTACGGCGACGATCATCTGTACACCATCATCGCCTCTTACAACCTGGCCCACTGCCTGTTCTTCTACGGTGACGTCAGCGCCGCGCTGAAGGGTGCGCTGGAGACCTTCGAACGCGCCCGCCGGGTCCTCGGTGACGAGCGGTCGCAGACCTGGGTGTCGGCGTTGAGCGTGGGCTTCCTGCAGCGGCAGATGGGCGAACTGGAGGATGCGAAGGACCGGCTGCAGCAAGCCCGCCGTTTTTTCAACGAGCGGTCCGACAAGACCCGTCACCTGGCGTACACGGATCACCTACTAGCGACAATATTCAGGCTACAGGGCGACTACGATACGGCCCGTAAGTCTGACCAGGATGCGCTCGACAGATACCGCACGACATCCGAATACCATCCGGATAGGCCTGAGGAGCTCACCTGCGAACTCAGCCTGGCCACCGACCTGTCCCTACTCGGTGAGCACGACCAGGCGGTGGCTCTCGGCCGCAAAGTTCTCGCCGGATATGGACGCTACCGGGAGAAACTCGCCGACCAGGAGGAACTCGCCGGCCAGACGAAAGAGAAACACCCGTTCGAATATATCTGCATGGCGAACCTGGCGCTCTACCTGCGGGCCAAGGGCCGGGCGGAGCGGGCCCGCGAAAACACCGGGAATGCCCGTGCTTCCTTCGACGAGGCACGCGAGCTGAGTTGGAAAGCCATGACCGGCCTGCGTTCCGACGACCAGGTCGGGGAAGAGCATTTCTTCACCCTGACGGCGGCGGTCGGCCACGCGAACAGCCTGGTGGCGGTGGGCGAGATCGAGGACGCACGCGATCTCGACAGGCAGACCCACGATGCGTTCCTACGCTACTACACCCCCAGATATCCAGATACCAAGCTCGCGGGCGAGAACTACCGAGACAGCTCCGCCCGGTTGTCGAAGGCGCCGGACAGCGCGGGCTCCGACCGGCACGAGATCCCGATCGAAATACCAATACCGTGAACGCGCGCCGAAGGAGATGGTGATGATGGACACGGCCCCGCCCATCCAGCCGGATCCGAAGCCGGGTCCAAAGATCGTGTTCCACCGCGGCCTCGACAGCGCCTCCGACCACCGGGGAGAGAGAAGCCGCTACCACGATCTCGTCAACCGCTGCCGACAGCACGTCGGCGTGCACCGGATCCACCATGTCGGGCATTTCGTCAACGGGATCCCGAACTTCTCCGTCGACATTCTCGAGCACGAGGAACTGGCCGGTCACTTCGATGCCGGCTCCTCGGGCCCGGCGAACCTGCGCGCGACCCTGATCCAGATCGGCCGGAAATTCAACTACGACATCGGACGCGTTGACCGGAACCTGGCAGACATGTGGACCGGCCGGCTCATGCGAACCATTTTCGACGTTAGCCACTTCGGGGTGTACTGGTACTGGATCCACGGCAACGAATACCTCGTGGGGCTGACCCTGGGCGGGCAGCACGTGGACGACGCGGACCGTTCCATGGCCGCCATAGCCGAATCGATCCTCGAGTCCCTGGGCCGGCCACCACGGAACTACGGCGGTTTCCAACGAGGAATCCCCCGGGATCCTGCCCGGTACGGCGACGGGCAGGTCACACCCGCCGTCAACTGGTCCCGGTCGTCCACGGTCGGCCGGATGGAGAGGCAGGCCGCCGAAGAGTGCCGGTTCGCGGTACACCCGGCGGACCTGCACTACGTCGCCTTCTTCGCGGACGGCAGATGGCAGTTCTCGGTGGACGTCCTCGACAGCGAGCGGACAAAGTCGTTCGGTGGGCTGGACGCCGTGGACCGACGCGGCCTCTACCAGGAGTTCGGCGAACGGTTCCAGTTCATCACCAGCCAGTTCGACAGGATGCTGACATCGATCAGCCCGTCCGAGCCGGGCCGTCTGGTGCGGACGGTCCTCGACGTCGAGGCGGGGGCGCTGTACCACCATCCGGTCGCCCTGGGCCGGTACGTCGTCGGCGTTACCCTCTTCCAGGACCAGGTCGCGCAGGCCGACGACCGAATCCGGACGCTGGTGGAAAGTCTGCGCCGGGGCCTGGACTGGTCGCCGTGACGATCCAGGCGGCAGTACTCATCCAGGCGGCGAGGACGTCCGGATCGGTCGTAGTACCCGGCGTCGCACGCAGGAAGACATACAGTGCCCGAACGGTCTCCGGGTGAGAGGTGAGCGCGGCGACCGCCGGTGTGACGGCGTACCCGCGGGCCACCGCGAGCCCCGCCCAAGATGTGGCGCCACCTGGCCACCTGGCCAGATGCGCCTTGTACAGCTCGGCGGCACGCGCGTAGTAGCCGCTCACCAGAGCGATGTCAGCGATCATGTCGAGGCCGGCGACGCCGGCCGTGCCGGCGCTCTCAAGGACCGCGTCGACAGCCTGGAAAGCCTCCGGATCGTCCAGCCAGCGCCGGACAAGTACGCCGCGCCTGGTTTCCGCGCGCTCCTGGCTGCCGGCGACCACCTCCACGGCTGGTGGCTCGCGCGGGCAGGGCCGGCCCGCCGACCAGGCGTCCGCCCACCGCCGTAGCTGGCCGTCGTCCGGGCTCAGGTGCGACAGCCGCCACATCGCCCGATGGTCCACGGCCATATCCCGTGCCCGCGCCGCCACCGCGTCGTCGACGGGCAGCTCCTCCCAGCGGCGCAGGGCGTGCGCCATGCCCTCGACGAAACGCCGGCCCAGCGCGGTCAGCACCCGGGAGGAGCGCAACGTGTCCACGGCGGCGGCCACCGCCTCCCGGCAGCGGACGAACTCGAACTCCGCGATCCGGCGCGTGCGCGCGCCACCGCTGCGGCGCTGGACGTTCCAGAACTCCAGCAGCCCGAGAAAAGCGTAGGCCCCCTGGAACAGCCCGGTAACGGGACGCGGGTCCGGCCGCCAGCCCGCGTAATAGATCTTCTCGCGACGATCCTGCCGATCTTCCAACAGGGGCAGGATGTCCATGAGCGCGTACAGCTTGGTGTGCTGGAACTCGTGCAGCAGATCGGTGGCCAGCGCGGCCGCGCTGGTGGGGGTGATCAGACAGACAGCTCCGAAGGCGTCCACGGAGGTGGCGGAGACGGCATGCCCCGCCCGGGCGTCCAGCAGTGGGACGAACACGGTGAGCCCCGCGCGGACGGCGTCCGCGCGCTGTGGATGATGGCGGACGAGCAGCGCCCATGCCTCGTCGAGGAGCATCTGCCAGCGGGCGACCTCATGATCCTCCAGTCCGTCACGGACCTGGAGTGCGCCGAAGCGCCGGTAGGGATCGGCATCGTCGAGCGCCACCTCGAGACGACGGCCCTCCGCGGTGCTGCGCAGCCGGCGCAGCGGGAACCAGCATCCGCCTCCCGCTGCGTCGGCGTCCACGCCGCCGCTTCCCGGAGCGCCAGCGACCGCTTCGTTGGCGCCCGCACCACCGGAGCCAGCGCCGCCGGCCTCCGGGCGGCTGACGACCACGCCGCCGGTGTCCGCGTCACCGATGTCCACCTCGGCCCGGAGGCCGTCCCCGGTGATGATGATCCGGTGGGAGCCGGCCGCGGCGCGCACCCGTACCCGCTCGGCGCCGCCAGGCATGCGCAGATGCCCGAAGGTGGGCAGGAAGAGCTGTCCCGCCCTGGTCCGGACCGTGATGTCGACGGCGTGCGCCGCCCGCAGCGCCGCCGCCACCGCGATCCCGCCCAGACAGCCGAGATCCTCCTCCAGGGGGACCGTCCCGGCCTCCTCCAGGGGGACCGTCCCGGCCTGCTCAAGGGGGACAGTCCCGGCCTGTCCGCGCAGCCGGCGCAGGCAGTGCGTCCCCCACATCCCGACCATCGGATACACCAGGACGCTGTCGGCCGCGGGGCGCGACCGCCGGGCGGCCGCGGCCAACAGCGCGAGCCCGTCCTGGAAGCACTCGAGCGGCTCGCGGCCGCCGTGCCGGGCGGCCACCTCGTCCCGGATCGCTCGTAGGAGCAGCAGCCGCCGGCTGAGCTGGGCGCCGCGTAACGCGGCGATGGCTGCGGCGTCGCCGGCACCGCTGGCGAGCGCGTCGAAGTCGGCCGCGGCCAGCCGATGGGTCCTCACCGCACGGCCCGTTCCGCTCCGCCCGCTCCCGGCCCGGCCGGTCCCATCCGTCGGATGCCGGCGACGTCGTCCACCAGCCGGCGTCGGATGTGGCCGATGAGACGCAGCAGGTCCGGGCAGTAGACGGAGGGGTTGCGGAAACCTGTTCCCGCCCGGTAGCGGTGCGGGTAGAAACCGCCCCCGCAGACCCGCACGACCTCGCAGCGCAGGCACGTTCCGGCGAGGGCCGCGAGCCCGAGCTGACGCTCGACGACACCCGGATGCCTGAGAACATCGTCGAAGGAATGGTCCCGCACGTTGCGACCGGTCGCGGCCGCTCCCGGGAAGGCGGATTTCAGCACGTCGCTCTGTTCGAGCGTGCCGTCGGTCTCCACCACCACAAGCGCGGCCGGGGAAAGGCCGACCGTCTCGGTGTCGCTCGGCCAGCCGAGCAGCAGGAACATGATTTCCTGGAAAATCCGGACGGTCGTTTCCGGCGCGGGGCTGTCATACCATTCGTCGAACGCCGCGATGAGCCAGTCGGCGTACGGCGTCGAGGTGCTGTCCGCCGGTCTGCCCGGCGGGCGGTGCGACCAGTTCCCGTGCGGCAGCAGGAAATCGATGACCGGCGGCCGGAATGCGCACAGTGCGCGATGGACTTCCACCGGATCCTGGTCGAGGTCGACCGTGCACAGCAGCCCCCGGAAAAGCCGCCGGTGACGGGACGCCCCGAGCAGCCCCAACGCGTCGGCGACGGCCTGGAAACTGCCGCGGCCGTCCCGGAAGCGCCGGTGACGGTCGTGCCCGGCACGGGCGCCGTCGAGGCTGACGCTCACGCCGACGTCCAGGGCAGCGAGAACGTCGAGGAACGCCTCGTCCAGCAGCACGCCGTTGGTCTGGACGCTGATCAGGACATCCGTTCCCGGGCCGGCCTCGCGCCGGATCATCGTCACCACGTCCGTGATGAGCGCCGGGCCGGCGAGCAGCGGCTCGCCGCCGTGGAACACCACGTGGACGTCCGGGAGACCGTGCGTGTGGGCGTGCTCGGCGATCCGGCGGGCTGTCAGACGGGCTGTCTCTCTCGTCATCACGGCGGGCTGGGCCCGCCAGCCCTGGTCCACAGAACGGTAGACGTAGCAGTAGTCGCAGGCGAGGTTGCACCGGCTGTGCAGCTTCACGATGAACTCGCGGAACGGGACCGGGCGCCGGCCCGGACCGGGCTGTTGTTCTCGCCGCGGGCTCACAGCTTCACCATGTGCTTCGCGATCGCCACCCCCGGACGATCGACATCCCGCAGAACGGCGCGCAGCGACCTGGACAGCACGGAGTCCTCAAGCATGGCCACCGTTTCGAGATCGACACTGGTCAGGTCCACCATGGCCGACTCGATGTCGGGCGAAGCGATGCCCGGGACATCAACACCCGGAACGGCGATGCCCGGGACCGTGATGCCGGAAGTGGGGATGCCGGGTATACCGTCGGGAATGGCGCTGGACACGGTGTCGGCGATACCAGCCCCGGGGTGGATGCCGCCCCGGTTCATCCTGCCGCCCCGATCCGCGCCGTCGCCCCGGCTCGTGTCGT
This sequence comes from Protofrankia sp. CiP1_Cm_nod3, assembly GCF_982290655.1. Classification (NCBI taxonomy): domain Bacteria; kingdom Bacillati; phylum Actinomycetota; class Actinomycetes; order Frankiales; family Frankiaceae; genus Protofrankia; species Protofrankia sp. CiP1_Cm_nod3. The sequence continues at coordinate 13,679 of NZ_CEVIVD010000015.1, read as the reverse complement.
TGCCCCGGTCCTCGGCGGCCCCGTTGGCCAGGCCGTCGCGCCGGGCGGCGGGGTCCGTCGCGCGCCAATGACTCACGAGCCGCGCGCCATCCACACAGGTGCGTGTCGTTGTCATGTCCTCGGCCATTCCGGAGTCCTCCAGAGCGACCTGGCCGGGGTGGAGAGGGATACCCTGGGTGTCGGGGTGCCGGCCATCGTGTCCGCCGGAGCGGCTCGCGCCGACGGACCGAACCGTCTTCTTTCCTGCCACCCGGTCCCCCCAGCCCGCTGGTTGGCGGCTCCGCCATGGCTGACAACGAATTCAGCGTATCCGGCGAAGCCGACCAAGGAATTCTGTTACCGATCGTAGTGTGCGGAAGGGTGCCGCCGCTTCCCAATGACCGGAACCAGACCCATCATGACGCAAGCCAGTCCCGATCAACGCCGTTTACCCAGGTCACCGGCATCAGGGCTACAGCCCGAGATGCCGGGAGCCAGCGCCAGGCCGACAACGACTCGGACGAGGGCGTAGGCGAGGGCGTGGACGAGGGCGTAGGCAAGGGCGTAAAGGGCCATGGTCGCCAGGAACACGCTCCGCCGGAAGACACACCAAATCGCCGACGAACAAGGGTAGTCTGACGAAAGATCATCAGCTAGACTTGCCCGACGGGGATCGAGAGGATCGTCATGCACACGGGTGCCTTCGTCGATATATATGAACCAAATTGCAGTCCGCCTGGTTGCCCACCAGTGAAACGATCTTCCGTGGCCACGTTCGCCTTCCTCTTCCCTCTCATGCTCATCAGCCGTGGGTGACGATGCCTGGCGCCCCGGCTCCGCCAGCCAGCGAGGGAAGGCGTGAACCATGCGGCTCCTTGTCCGGGAAGCAGGTCATCTGCTGCTACTGACGGCCTTCATCCTCGCCGGGGTTGTCGCCGCCGTCGTACTCGACATCCGCGAAATCACTGACAGTTCGCTCTACTTCGGCGTCATAGCCACCCTGCTCGCGATCGGCCTGTACGGCAGCACCAGCGGTATCTCACGGGTGGCCAGAAAGGACCTGCGAACGATCCTGCTGGTGGTCACCGTCGGTGTGGTCCTCAAGGCCGCGCTCGTCGGCGGCGTTCTCTCCCTGGCCTTCGGGGACCCGGTCTTCTTCCTGCTGGCCGTGGCAGTAGCCCAGATAGATCCGCTGTCCGTGACCGCGTTCATGCAGAACTCCAGGATGTCGGAACGCGCCAAGACGGTGCTGGCGTCCTGGTCGTCCTTTGACGATCCGGTCACCGTCATACTGACGGTGACGCTGGCCACGACGCTGGGGCCCACTCTCGGCAGCGACCGGGCGCAGATCGCCGACACCTTCGGCGGCACCGACGGGTTCGTCGGTTTTCTCACGAATTTTGGCTACAACGCCGGGCTGGTCGCGGCCGCCGGGTTTGTCTGGTTGGCCGCGAAAAAACGCACGGCAACCGCCGTCGCCGCTGTCGGCGCCGTGGCCGCTGCCGCCGTCTCGTATTTTCTCATGCTTGGTCTGGCCGTCGCTGGTCTTTTCATGCGGCCGGCGACACCGAAATGGGCGGCCGTCGTGGAACGGGCCGTCCAGATCGCCTTTTACGGTGCCGCCGTGGCCCTGGGTCTTCTCCTCGCCCGCGGTATCGATCTCGGCGCCGGGATCGCGCTGGGTGCTGCCGCCTTCGCCGCCCAGATAGTGGTGGGTTTTGCGCTGACCGCCCGGCTGCCCCGTACCGACCGCGTCCACCTCGCCGTGTCCCAGCAGAACGGGATCACCAGCATCGTGCTGGCACTGGCGCTGGAACCGTCCATTCCCGGAACAGTCGCGATCATCGGCCCCGCAATCATCACCATCAACACACTGCACGCCGTGTGCAACCGCCTGCTGGACGCCCCGCCCACACAGCTTCTGGGCGCTCTACGCCGACTTTTCCCTCCCTCAGGCCCGCATCCCGCATCCAGACCAGCCCCGTCAGAGCCGGTCACGTCCGATCCGCAGGCCGTCACCCGGACAGGCGACCGTGCGGATATTCCGGGCCAGCTCGTGAATCTCCGCCCCATACCCAAACCGTCCGTCGTGAGGGACGACGGTCAGCCGCCACGGAACGGGCCCCAGGCAACCCCCGCCGAACAGCCCGGCCCATCGGCAGACCAGCCAGCCGGGTACGGACACGGAAAACCAGCACACACACCGGGAAGTCGGCGCCATGGGACATCCCGGGACAGTCATCCAGTGATCAAAAATCCGGTTTTCAACGATCCCTGACAGTCAGTAGTCGCTACCGGGGCCGAGCAGGATTTTTCGGCCGGAGAACTCCCGGCGGACGCCGTAGTGGCAGGTTATCCGGTGGCAACGAACAACCTGCCACTACATGACTTCTCGAACGCGGACACTTCGCCGCTTCTCCCCGGCCCGACGGCGTACGGACTTCGCGGAGGCATTGCCGGCAGACAAGGCCCGCAGGCACGAACCGCGGTCAGTTGACGGCGGCTCGTAGTTGTTCGACTCGGTCCGTGCGCTCCCAGGTGAAGTCGGGGAGCTCCCGGCCGAAGTGGCCGTAGCTCGCGGTCTGCGCGTAGATGGGCCGCAGCAGGTCCAGATCCCGGATGATCGCGGCCGGGCGGAGGTCGAAGACCGTCGAGACCGCCCGTTCGATGGCGGCCACCGGCACCTGCTCGGTGCCGAAGGTCTCCACGAACAGGCCGACCGGCTCGGCCTTGCCGATGGCGTAGGCGACCTGGAGTTCGACCCGGCGGGCGAGCCCGCTCGCCACGACGTTCTTGGCCACCCAACGCAGGGCGTAAGCGGCCGAACGGTCGACCTTGGACGGGTCCTTGCCGGAGAAGGCACCGCCGCCGTGCCGGGCGTACCCGCCATAGGTGTCAATAATGATCTTCCGGCCGGTCAGGCCCGCGTCACCCTGCGGGCCGCCGATCTCGAAGCGGCCGGTCGGGTTGACCAGCAGCCGGTAGCCGTCCACCTCGATACCGAGGTTCTGCTCGGCCACCCGCTTGAGCTCCGGCTCGATCACCAGTGCCCGGATGTCCGGGGTGAGCTGCTGCTCCAGGTCGATGTCGGCGGCGTGGTGGGCGGAGACGACGACGGTGTCCAGCCGGACCGGCCGGTCGCCGTCGTACTCGATGGTCACCTGGGTCTTGCCGTCCGGGCGCAGGTAGGGCACGGAGCCGTCGCGGCGGACCTGGGCGAGCCGCTGGGCCAGCCGGTGCGCGAGCGTGATCGGCAGCGGCAGCCGTTCCGGGGTCTCGTCCGTGGCGTAGCCGAACATCAGGCCCTGGTCGCCGGCGCCCTGCCGGCCGAGCTCGTCCTGTTCACCTTCCACCCGGGCCTCGTAGGCGTTCTCGACACCCTGGGCGATGTCGGGCGACTGGGAGCCGATCGAAACGGTCACCCCACACGTCGACCCGTCGAACCCCTTGGCGGACGAGTCGTAGCCGATCTCGATGAGCTTGTTGCGGACGACGCTCGGAATATCGACGTAGATCTCGGAGGTGACCTCGCCGGCAACGTGCACCAGGCCGGTCGTCAGCAGGGTCTCGACAGCGACGTGGGACCGCGGGTCACCAGCGAGGAAAGCGTCGAGAACGGCGTCGCTGATCTGGTCGGCGAGCTTGTCGGGATGTCCTTCGGTAACAGATTCCGACGTGAAGAGTCGACGGGACACGGCTTGCACCTCATCTCGTGGGCGTGAATACACCTGTCGGGCGGATCCACCGACCATTTGTCCATATATATGGAACGTTCGGCACGAACCGTACCGGATCCGGACCGGAAGACAGGGGCGGGGCGGGACAGGCTCAGGAAGCCGTACAGATGGCCGAACTCACCCCGGCGAAATCAATATGGGCTCGCCCCACGAGCACCACCGGGATATACACGGTATTGACTTTCACACGCCGGTCACGAGATCGTCAACATCACCCATACTGTGACTTAAATCACGCAACTTTTCTTGATTTTCTTCAATAAGGGTGATAAATGCTTATCTGTCACTGAGTGCCCACTCCAGCAGCCACTGGACGGCCTCGGTGTGCCGCCGCGCCGCACCGAGATCCTCCCCCCAGGCATACAGGCCGTGCCGGGCGATCAGGATGGCCGGGGTCCGCGGATCCCGCAGCGCCGCCATCCGGTCGCCGAGGCCGGTCATCTCCTGGCTGTTGCCCACCACCGGGATGCGGACGCGGTCGCCGTCGGCGCCACGTCCCAGCGCCTTGAGCATCTCCAGGCCCTCGAGCTCGACGCCGCCCGGCCAGCGTTCGGCGGCCCGCACCGACACGACCGTGTGGACGTGCACGACCGCCCCCGCGCCGGCGGCCTCGGCGAGCCGCGCGTGCAGCGCCGCCTCGGCCGACGGCCGCCGGGCCGGCCCGACCGGCCGGGCGGCACCCGCGGCGTCGACCACGGCCACGTCCCCGGCGTGCAGCTCGGACTTGTCCAGCCCGCTCACGGTGACCGCGAGCCGCAGCGGGGCACGGCACAGCACGACCGACAGGTTCCCCGAGGTCGCCCGCATCCAGCCGAGGGACGCGTAGCGCGCCGCCTCCCGGGCCAGCGCCTCGCCCGCGACGCGCAGACCGGCCGGCCACCCGTCGGCGTCCACCGGATCACCAGTGTTCACAAGAACGTCGTCCATCAGAGCAGCACCCGTCGAAACACCATCCACCCACCAGATCATCAATTTCCGCCGGTGTCACCTCCACCGGCACCCGCCCGGCCCCGGACA
>NZ_CEVIVD010000015.1:7036-8330 GCF_982290655.1 Protofrankia sp. CiP1_Cm_nod3 | reverse complement strand
TCGACGTCCGGCGCGGACCGGCGATCCCACCGCTGGACATACCCGGGCGGCCCCGGCCGGCGGCATATCGTGCTGTGGATGACTCCTGTCGGCCGGCCTGTCTCCTGGACGGGCAACGGCATCCGTCTGCTCGACCAGACCGCGCTGCCCGCCCGGGTCGTCCACCTCGAGGTCACCGACGTGGACGTGCTCGTCGCCGCGGTGCGGCGGCTGGCCGTCCGCGGCGCTCCCGCCCTCGGTGCCGCCGGCGCGTTCGGGGTGGCCCTGGCCGCGGCCCAGGCCGAGCGGGAGAACTGGGACGCGGCCACTCTCGCACGGGCCATCGGCGGCATCCGCGACGCCCGTCCCACCGCCCTCGCGCTCGCTCTCGCGGTGGACGCGGCCCGCCAGCGGCTAGCCCACGGGATCTCCGCGGTCCTCGAATACGCCCACGACCTGCTGGAGCAGGACGAACGGGCGAACCGGGCGATCGGCGCGCACGGCGCGGACTGGCTGCTGCGCAGCGCGTCCCGGCCCACCGGCGCCGTCCACAACACCGGCACCATCCACGACACAGGCACGGGCACAGGCAGCGGTGGCGGTATCAGCGCCGGTACCACCGGCGGGAGGACTCCCGCGACCGTCCCCGGCAGCGACGGCAGCGGCCACACCGACGGCGGTGGTCGCCGTCCGCTGCGCATCCTCACCCACTGCAACACCGGGGCGCTCGCGACCGCTGGCTGGGGGACGGCACTGGGCATCATCCGCGAACTGCACGCCCGCGGGGCACTGGAGATCGTCTATGTGGACGAGACCCGGCCGCTGCTGCAGGGCAGCCGCCTGACCGCCTGGGAGCTCGACGTCGAGAACATCCCCCACCTGGTGCAGGTCGACGCCGCCGCCGCGGGGACGATCGTGCGTGGGCTCGTCGACGCGGCCGTCGTGGGCGCCGACCGGATAGCCGCCAACGGTGACGTCGCCAACAAGATCGGTACTCTCGGGGTGGCGCTGGCCTGCGCGTACGCGCGGATCCCGTTCGTCGTGGCCGCCTCCGCGTCGACCGTGGACCCGGCGACGGCGTCCGGCGACATGATCCCGATCGAGCTGCGGGACGGCGAGGAGGTGCTCGGCCATGCCGGGTCGCGGGTCGCGCCGGCGCGCTCCCGGGCGTACAACCCCGCCTTCGACGTGACGCCCGTGAGCCTGGTGAACGCGCTCGTCACCGAGCACGGGATCGTCGAGGCCGCGCGCGGCCAGCGCCCGCGGCCGCCCGCCCCGCCCCGGTAGGCCGCCGACGCCCCCGACAAGGTCATCG
>NZ_CEVIVD010000015.1:4380-6665 GCF_982290655.1 Protofrankia sp. CiP1_Cm_nod3 | reverse complement strand
CGGTGGCGGTGCCGCGATCAGGGCGGCGGCAGGACGCTGATCTGGGTGAGGCCGCTCACCTCCGGGTGGTCACCCACGCCGCGGTCGTGGTTCGGCTCGCCCGGCCGGCGGACGCCGACCGTCGACCAGCCGGCGGCGCGGGCGGCGTCCAGCTCGTCGACGAGGTCCGAGAGGAAGAGCGTCCGGCCCGCTGGCACCCCGGTCGCCGCGGTGATCGCGGCGTAGGACGACGGCTGCCGTTTCGGGCCCGCCGTCTCGGTGTCGAAATACCCGCTGAACAGGCCACCGAGGTCACCGGCGAGGCTGCGGGCGAACCAGGCGCGCTGCGCGGCGACCGACCCGGACGAGAAGACGTACAGCCGGTGCCCCGCCGCCCGCCAGGAGCGCAGGGCGCCGGCCACCTCCGGGAACAGGTGGGAGGTCAGCTCGCCCGCGGCGAAACCGGCGTCCCAGATCAGCCCCTGCAGGGTCTTGAGCGGAGTGATCTTCTCGTCCGCGTCCAGCCAGGCATCGAGCGCGGTGACGATCCGGGCGGTGTCCGCCGCCGGCTCACCGATCAGCCCGCGGACCTGCGCGAGCGCCCGGCTGGTGTCCGGATGCCGCTGGTGGCTGTCGATCCACGCGCGCAGCCGTGCCCGCGAGTACGGGTAGAGGACGTCGACGACGAAGGATGTCGCGCTGGTCGTCCCCTCGATGTCGACGACGACCGCCTCGGCGGTGACCGTGACGGCGGCGGTCACCGGGCGGCGGCGGCCACGGCGTACAGCGCGTCGAAGTCGGGGAAGCGGGACGCGATGTCGCTGCCGGTGAAGTCACCGACCCAGCCGTCGGCGTCGTGGAAGAAACGGACCGCGGTGAACGACGGGCTGCTGCCCATGTCGAACCAGTGCGTGGTACCCGCCGGCACCGACAGCAGGTCGCCGGCCTCGCAGAGCACCGCGTGGACCTCGTCACCGATGTGCAGGTAGAAGACGCCGGCGCCGGCGGCGAAGAAGCGCACCTCGGCGTCCGCGTGGGTGTGTTCGGCGAGGAACTTCGCCCGCGTGGCGGCGGCCGTGGCCGGCCAGCCGGGCGCCTCGGCCGGATGCAGCGCCACCACGTCCACGAGGACGAATCCCTCGTCGGCGACGACCTTGTCCACCTGTTCCCGGTAGGCGGCGAGCACCGCGTCCTGGCCGGCGTCGGACGGGAGGTCCGCAAGCGTCCACTGGTCGAACCGGACGCCGACCGGCGCGAGGGCGGCGGCGGTCTCGTCCGGCCGGTCGGTGTCGCGCAGCACGCGGCCCGGGTCGTCAGCGGGCCAGGTTGTCAGGTGCGTCATGACGGCCTCCTCCGGTCGTGTCCGCGGCGGGCCTCGGCCCGAGTCCCGCCCTGGCCCGCCAGTCCCAGTGTGACGCCGGGCATGCACCCGCGCTGGCGGCCCGCGAAGCAACGCAACGGGAACGACACACAGAAGCAGCGCAACGGAAACGGCACACGGCGGAGAGCCGCCAGGCACCGTGCCCACCGCGGATGCCGTGCGGGGCCGGGACCGCGCGGGCGGCTGGCGTCCCTTCGGCCACGAAGAACGATCACGACCGCGACGGGACCGGCCGCCGCCGGGCGGCTGTCGTCGCCGGAGCCGCTCATCGCAGTGGGACGGTCACACCTTCGCTGAACGGGCCGTCGTGGAGCTCCAGGTGATCAGGCGTGGCATCGATGGGAATGTCGAAGACGAGGGTGCCAGTGACCTTCTCCCCCTCGGAGATGTTGCCCCAGAGCGAGTTGGAGAAGGCCGCCCGGGACAGCAGCTGGTCGGAGCCGTGCCTGGCGCCAGTGGTGTCGTACAGGCTCTGCGAGGCCAGCGTCAGGGTCCGGTCCGAACCGCCGATGTTGCTGACGGTCACATTGGCCAGGCAATACTGGCCGTCCGGATGCCGGGGGAAGAATCCGGCCTTCAGCTCGTCGACACCGCACTGGACGTTCGTCACGGTGAACTGGAGCTGCCCGTCCCGGACGGGGACACCGATGCCCGCCGCGGGTGCCGGCGATGCCGATGACGTGGCCGCCGGGCTGGTGGGCCTGGTGCCGCCCAGCCCGCCCGGGTCGTTCCCGCTCCCGCCGAGGCTGTCCAGAACGACCCAGCCGACCAGCAGCAACAGGGCCAGCAGGGGGACGAGCAGCCACCACCGGCGGGACCGCCGGCGTGCTGGCGGCGGCGCGGGCGGATACCAGCGCGGCGGCGCGCCGGCCGGCTGGCCGAACTGGCCGGGCGTGCCGAACTGGTTGGGCGTGCCGAACTGGTT
>NZ_CEVIVD010000015.1:0-4355 GCF_982290655.1 Protofrankia sp. CiP1_Cm_nod3 | reverse complement strand
GGGCGGGTTGGGCTGGCCGAACCGCGCCGGGCCGCCGGCCTGCGCCGGCTGGTCGAACCCGGCCGGCTGGTCGGCCGTGTAACCGGCGGGGAAGGCCGACGGACCGACCCGGGTCGGCGGCGGGACCGCCGCCATCTGCTGCGTCCAGCCGAGCACCTGGTCGATCGGCGTGGACGCGTTCACGTCGGCGTTGCCGTCGACCAGGCGGAGCAGCAGGTCACGCGCGGCCGGGCGGGAACGCGGATCCTTGGTCAGCGCGGTCTCGACGATCCGGCGCAGCGGCTCGGCGAGCCCGGCGAGGTCCGGCGGCTCGCCGACGATGCGCGCGCCCAGGTCGGCGTCGGCCTGTGGCCCGAACCGCCCCGGCTCGACGAACGGGTGCCGGCCGGTGCCGGCATAGGCGACCAGCAGGCCCCAGGTGAAGACGTCCGCGGGCGGGCCGACCGGGTGGTCGAGGATCTGCTCCGGCGCCATCCAGCCGGACGTCCCGAAGATCAGACCGCGGTCCAGGTCGTGCCGTACCACGCCCGCGGGCTTGGCGATACCAAAGTCGATCACCCGTGGCCCGGACAGCGACATGATGACGTTGGCCGGCTTGAGGTCGCGGTGGACGATCCCCGCGCGGTGGATGGCCGTGAGCGCGGTGGCCACGCCGATCGCGGTCCCGATCAGGGTCGACGGGGGCAGCGGGCCGTCCTCCATGACCACGCGGTCCAGCCGCGGTCCCTCGATGTACTCGGTGACCAGGTAGGGCCGGCTCGCGTCCGGGTCGGCGTCGAGCACCGAGGCGGTGCAGAACGGCGAGACCCGCCGCGCCGCCACCACCTCGTGCCGGAAGCGCTCCCGGAAATCCGGCTCGGCCGCGAGATCCGAACGGATCACCTTGACCGCGACCGGGCGGCCGAGGGTGTCCCGTCCCAGATAGACGGTGCCCATACCGCCGCTACCCAGACGAAAGTCCAGCACGTATCTGCCGACGGACGCCGGATCGCCCACGTCCAACGGCTCCAGTGACTGTGCCGTCGTCCCACCTCCGGCGCGGCCTGGCAGCATCACGTCTGCCGCCGCCGCGCTGATACACGCCTGCTCATAGCCTCATCGTCACTCATCCGGGGCCGGATGGGCAGGTCGACCGCGCGCCAACAACCACCCCGGCGGGGTGTCGAACAGCGGACTGTCGTCCGGCTGACCAGCACGTGGTGGGGCAGCCGGACGACAGCCCGTCGCACAGCATCCAGACAGATACCGAACGCTACTACCATCGCGGTCAGGACGCCGTGCACCACGGCCAGGACGCCGTGGCACGGTCAGGACGTCGGCCGTGTCAGGTCGTAGACGGTCTGCCCGCCCACGGTCCGCGCGGTGAAGCTGCCTTCCACCCAGGACGTGATCTCCCCGAATCCCCGGCCGGGACCGCCGAAGCCACCGGGCCCGGCGAATCCGCCCGCTCCGCCCGCTCCGCCCGGCCCGCCGGAGCCGCCGGAGCCGCCGGGCCCGCCGTCGCCGGAGCCACCCGCGGCGGATGCGGCGCCCGCGGACGCGCCCGGCGCGGCTGACCGGCCAGCCCCGCCGCCCGCGAGGTAGTAGTGGATGTCACCAGCCGCGACATACTGTTTGAACTGGTCCAGGGTGGGCGCCGGGTCGCCGCCGTTGAATCCGCCCATCGCCATGATGGCCGTACCACTGGCCAGCTCGAGCACACCTGCGGTCTGGGATCCGGACGTCGCGGCAGCCCAGCGATGGCCGGCCTGGCCATCCCTGAGCAGCTGGACGATTTCGGAGCCGGCGGCCGCACCGCCGTCGAAACCACCGCCGTCGAAACCACCGCCGGGGCCACCACCAGAACCGCTGGAAGCACCATCACGCGGCCGGCCGTCCGTCGCGCCATCCATCGCGTCGTTTGCCGCGCCGCCGGCCGGCCCGAAGAACTGGCGGGCCATCCCGCCGGGAAAGCCGCCGCCGGCCAGCGCCGGGCCGGCGCTGGGGATCGACCCGGAATGGGGGGTCGACGCGGTCTCGACGGCATAGGCGGCCGACGGCGCTCCCAGCGCGAGGGCGACCGCCGCCGCACCCACCACGGTGCCGCTCAGGGTGCCGCTCAGGGTGCCGCTCAGGGTGCCGGTGAGCGGCCGGCGGCCGACCAGCAGGGCGAGGGCGCCGACGGCGGCGGCCGCGACGACGACGAACCGCAGGGCCGGATACCAGTCGGGGGTGCGGTTCAACAGCACGAACGACCAGCCGCCGGTGGCCCCGACCGCCGCCGCCATCAATATCCGGGAAATCCAGGAATTCCTGGCCCGCCACAAGGCCGTCCCGCCGAAAGCGATCAGTCCGCCGATCCCCGGCGCGACCGCGATCGTGTAGTAGGGATGGATGATGCCGCTCATATAGCTGAACACGCCGACGGTGACGAGCGTCCAGCCGCCCCACAACAGCAGGCCGGCGCGGACGCGATCCGTGCGCGCGGCCCGACGGGTCACCCACAGACCGCCCACCAGCGCTGTCAACGCCGCTGGCAACAGCCAGGAGATCTGGGTGGCCATCTCGCCGCTGAACAGCCGGTTCCAGCCGGTGGCACCGCCGAACATCCCGCCGCCGGGGCCACCACCGCCGAAGAACACGTCACCGCCCGGGCCACCTGCCCCGCCAGGAGACGTCATCCGGTTCAGGTACGCGGCGGCTCCGGCTGGCAGATCCCCCTGGGGCAGGCCGGCGAACACGCCCCGGCCGGCGCCCCCGCCGGGATTCCCGTCACCACCGAAAATACGGCCAAGGCCGTTGTAGCCGAAGGTGAGCTCGAGAATGCTGTTGTTGGTCGACCCGCCGATATAGGGCCGGGAGTTCTTCGGCCACAGCTCGACCGCCGCCACGTACCAGCCGGCGGAGACGACGATCGCGGCCGCGCCGGTCAGCAGGCCGAGCAGCCGCCGGCCGACGGATGTGGGCGCGGCCACCAGATACACCAGCGCGAACGCCGGGACGGGCAGGAACGCCTGCATCATCTTCGTCAGAAAGGCGAACCCGACCGCCACCCCGGCCAGCGCCATCCAGCGGAAACCGCCGTCCTCGGTCGCGCGCACCACGCAATAGGCCGCGACGACGAGCAGCAGCACCAGCAGCGCGTCCGGATTGTTGAATCTGAACATCAGCACAGCGACGGGCGTCAGGGCGAGAACGGCGGCGGCGAGCAGCCCGGCCCGCGGCCCGGCCCAGCGACGAACCGCCAGGTACAGGACGCCGACAGCGGCCACGCCCTCGAGCGCGTTCGGGACAAGCATGCTCCAGCTGCTGAAACCGAAGAGCCGCCCGGACAGCCCCATCACCCACAGCGACGCCGGCGGCTTGTCGACAGTGATGAAATTCGACGCGTCGAACGACCCGAAGAACCATGCCTTCCAGCTCTGTGTGCCGGCCTGGACCGCCGCCGCGTAGAAGCTGTTGGCGTACCGGGAGGCACCCAGCTCCCACAGATAACCGACAGCGGCCGCGGCCAGCAGGACGAGCAGCGCCGGGCGTGCCCACCACGGGTCGGCCGCGTGCCCCCGCAGTGGCCGGGGCAGCCGTACCGGCGACCGGCCCGCTGCCCGTTGCGGCGCCCGCCGCGGCGGGGTCACCGGCTCGGCGGGCTCGAGGCTGGTGTCGACCGTGCTCCAGTCGAGGCGGCCGACGCCCGCGCTCATCGTGTGATCAGACTGGCGGAAGCGTTCAGGCTGGTGGAGGTGTTGCTCGTGGAGGTGTTACTGCCGGATCCGCTGGATCCACCGGATCCGCCCGGCCCGCCGGGCCCGCCGAATCCGCCCGGCGCGCCCGGCCCGTCCGGCCCGGTCTGCCCGCCAGGCCCGCCGCCGGGCAGACCGGAATCGCGGCGAAGCTGCGCGACGCACTCCCGGAAGGCCTCACGGGTCTTGGAGTCCGTCAGGTCCGGGCGTATGGGGGTGCCGTCGTCGACCGTGACGCCCTTGCTCCGCAGGCATTCCTGGAGAGCTTCCCCGTCGATCGCCAGCCTGGGACGGCCTTGCCCACGCTCGCCGCCATCCGGGAACCCGCCGTAGCGTTGATATCCCTCACCGTATCTGCCAGGAGGGAAAGGGAAATAGCCGCCTCCGTGGAACCGGCCGTAGCCCGTGCCGTCGCCGGGGAAGCCGCCCGCGGCGAGGGAACGGTCCGCGTTCTGGCCACCGTCCATCCCCGTACCGGCAGCCAGCACGGCGGCGCCGGTGCCCAGGACCACGACGAGCACCGCGGCGGCCGCGATCAGCCCGTTGCGCCGCCGGCGGGAACCGCCGGCTCCACCCGGTGACCGGCCCTCCGCTCCGGCGGCGGCATCGGCGACGACAGTGGGGTAATCGGGGACC
>NZ_CEVIVD010000014.1:58445-62275 GCF_982290655.1 Protofrankia sp. CiP1_Cm_nod3 | reverse complement strand
CTCGCGCAGCGGCCGTAGTGGCCGGTCGGGAGGCGGCTGGTCGAGGCGCTGGCTGTGTTCGGCGAGGGCGGTGTCGAGGGCGGTGGTGGTCTCGTCGAACGCCTGGCGGAAGATCGGGTGGGTGTTGTAGAGCTCGCGGCCGACGCCGGGGCGCTGCGCGCCCTGCCCGGTGAACAGGAACGCGATCTTGCCGGGGGTGGCGTTGCCGTGGACGACGTTGGGGTGGGGCTGGCCGGTGGCGACGGCGTCCAGGCCGGCGAGCAGGTCGTCGCGGGTGCCGGCGACGACGGCGGCCCGGTGGGGGAGAGCCGCCCGGGTGGTGGCCAGCGAGTAGGCGACGTCCACCGGCCGCAGCGTGCTGTCGGCGCTGACGTGCGCGGCCAGCCGGGCGGCCTGCGCCCGCAACGACTCCGCTGACGCCGCGGAGACCACCCACGGCACTACAACCGCCCCCCGGCCCACAGCCGCGTCCGCGCCGGACACGTCCGCGCCCGCCGTCTCCGTCCCCGCACTCACCGAGCTGTCCCTCCGCCCGCCGGTCAGCTCACCGTCCGTCCCGCGCCCGGGGGATTGAGGGGGGAAGTGGTTGCTGGGACGACCACTTCCACCCTCGTTGTCGTGATCCGGAGCGTTTGCGAGGGGGGCTGCCGGTGGGGGCAGCGGGTGGTTCGTGTCGGCGTCGGCGAGGACGGGCTGGTCGGGGGACTGCTCGATGATGATGTGGGCGTTGGTGCCGCTGATGCCGAAGGAGGAGACCGCGGCCCGGCGGGGGCGGTCGGCTGTCGGCCAGGGGCGGGCGGAGGTGAGCAGTTCCACCGCGCCCGCCGACCAGTTCACGAACGGTGACGGGGCGTCCACGTGCAGGGTCTTCGGCAGGACGCCGTGGCGCAGCGCATAGATGATCTTTGTGATGCCGGCGATGCCGGCCGCGGTCTGGGTGTGGCCGAGGTTCGACTTGATCGAGCCGAGCAGCAGCGGCCGGCTGGCGGGGCGGCCCTGGCCGTAGGTGGCGATCAGCGCCTCCGCCTCGATCGGGTCGCCGAGGCGGGTGCCGGTGCCGTGCGCCTCGACGGCGTCGATGTCGCCGGCCGTGAGCCCGGCGGCGGCCAGCGCGTCCGCGATAACCCGCTGCTGGGACTGGCCGTTCGGCGCGGTCAGCCCGTTGGACGCGCCGTCGGAGTTCACCGCGCTGCCGCGGATCACCGCCAGGATGCGCCGGCCGGCCCGCTGGGCGTCCGACAGCCGTTCCAGCAGCAGGAACCCGACGCCCTCGGCCCAGGACGTGCCGTCCGCCGCCGCCGCGAACGCCTTGCTGCGGCCGTCGGGGGCGAGCCCCCGCTGCCGGGAGAACTCGGTGAACAGCCCCGGGGTCGCCATCACGGCGACGCCGCCGGCCAGCGCCAGGTCGCACTCGCCGCTGTGCAGCGACTGGATGGCCAGATGGGTCGCGACCAGCGAGGACGAGCAGGCGGTGTCGACGGTCAGCGCCGGCCCCTCCAGGCCGAGGGTGTAGGCCAGCCGGCCGGAGGCCACGGATGTCGTGCTGCCGGTGAGCACGTAGCCCTCGGCGTCGCGCGGCGCGTCGGTCAGGCGCGGGCCGTAGTCCTGCTGGGTGGCGCCGACGAACACCCCGGACCGGCTGCCGCGCAGGCTGTGCGGGTCGATGCCGGCGCGCTCGAGCGCCTCCCAGGCGGACTCCAGCAGCAGCCGCTGCTGCGGGTCCATCGCGTCGGCCTCCCGCGGGGAGATCCCGAAGAACTCCGCGTCGAAGCGGTCGGCGTCGTAGAGGAAGCCGCCGTCGCGGGTGTAGGTCCGCCCCGGCCTGCCGGGCTCGGGGTCGTAGAGGGCCTCGACGTCCCAGCCGCGGTTCGACGGGAACCCGCCGATGGCGTCCCGGCCGTCGGCGACGAGCTCCCACAGCGCCTCGGGGGAGTCGGCGCCGCCCGGCCAGCGCCCGCTGACCGCGACGATCGCGATCGGCTCGGCCGGGCCGCCCTGGTTGACGCGCCGACGGGCGCGCCGCGCGGTGGCCGCGGGCGTGCCCGACACCAGGGTGATCAGCCGTTCGGCCAGGGCGGCCGGCGTCGGGAAGTCGAACACCAGGGTGCTCGGCAGGGTCAGGTCGGTCGCCGCGGCGAGCCCGTCGCGGAACCGCACGGCGCCGAGCGAGTCGAAACCGAGGTCCCGGAAGGTCTGCCCGTTGTCGATCCGCTCCGTGTCCGCGTGCCCGAGCACCCCGGCCGCGGTCGTGCGGACCAGCTCCGTCAGCCGCTCCCGCAGCGCCTGCGGGGACAGCGCCGCGAGCGGATGCTCCGCCGCCCCGGCCGCCGCCCCGGCCGCGTCCCAGGGCACGTCCCCGGCCGCGAGCCCGAGCCCGTCGGCACCCGCCGTCCCGGCCGCGCCGGGATCGCCTTCGCCGCCGTCCGGGCCGGGCCGGCCGGTGGACGGGCCCGGTGCCACGGCGAGCCCGCCGGCCGCCGCCGGGGCGGGAGCGAGCCAGAAACGGCGCCGCTGGAACGCGTAGGTGGGCAGGTCGACGGCGTACGGGTCGGCGCCGGCGAGGGTGTCGCTCCAGTCGACCGGCAGGCCGTGGACGTGCGCCTCGGCCAGCGCGGTCAGCAGCTGGGCCGGCCCGCCGGCGTCGCGGCGCAGCGTGCCGAGCACACCGGCGCCGGCCCCGGCCGGACCGGCGTCGTCGACCGTCTCGTTGATCCCGCCGACGAGCACCGGATGCGGGCTGACCTCGATGAACACGTCGTGGCCGCTGCCGAGCAGGGCCCGGGTGGCGGCCTCGAACCGGACGGTGCCGCGCAGGTTGGCGAACCAGTACGCCGCGTCGAGCGTGCCGCCGTCGACCGGCTCGGCGGTCACGCTGGACAGCAGCGGGATCGTCCCGGCCCGGGGGGTGATCCCGGCGAGCGCGCTGAGCAGGCGGTCGCGCAGGCCGTCGACCTGGGGCGAGTGGGAGGCGTAGTCCACCGGGACGAGCCGGGCCCGCACCCCCCGCGCCTGGTAGTCGGCGACCAGCTCCGCCAGCGCCCGCGGGCTGCCGGCGACGACGGTCGACCGCGGGCCGTTGACGGCCGCCAGCGACACGGCGTCACCGATGCCGCTGTCGGCCAGCCGCGCCCGCACGTCGTCCGCGGGCAGCGCGATCGAGGCCATGCCGCCCTGCCCGGCGATCGCGGTGATGGCCTGGCTGCGCAGGGCGACGATCCGGGCGGCGTCGTCGAGGGTGAGGATGCCGGCCACGTACGCGGCGGCGATCTCCCCCTGGCTGTGCCCGACGACGGCGTGCGGGTGCACCCCGTACGAGCGCCACACCGCCGCCAGCGAGACCAGCACCGCCCACAGCGCCGGCTGGACCACGTCGACCCGCTCCAGCGAGGGCGCGCCGGGCGCCCCGCGCAGGACGTCGAGCAGGTTCCACCCGGTGTACGGGGCGAGCGCGTCCGCGCTGGCCGCGATCGACTCGGCGAACACGGGGGAGGCCTCGAGCAGGCCCGCGGCCATCCCCGGCCACTGGGAGCCCTGGCCGGGGAAGACGAAGACGGCCAGCCGACCGGCCCGGGCGGCACCGCGCACGGTGCCCGCGGGCAGCTCGCCGCGGGCCAGCCCGGCCAGCCCGGCCAGCAGGGCGTCCCGGTCGTCGCCGACGACCGCCGCGCGGTGGGCGAAGGCGGCCCGGCCCCGCACCAGCGCCGCGGCCACGTCGACCGGACGCGCGGACGGGTCCGCCGCGACATGGTCGTGCAGGCGCGCGGCCTGGGCACGCAGGGCGTCCCCGCCGCGCGCCGAGAGCACCCACGCCACCGGCCCGCCCCGGCGCT
>NZ_CEVIVD010000014.1:57133-58229 GCF_982290655.1 Protofrankia sp. CiP1_Cm_nod3 | reverse complement strand
GGCGTTGGCTCCGGTGTTGTCCCTGGCCTCGCTGTCGGAGACGGCCCCGGTGCCGGACGTGCCCGCGCCGGGTGCGCTCCCGCCGGACGCGCCGCCGGCCGTGGGCGCGCTCCCGGCGGGCGTGGTCCCGGCGTCGGTGGCGTTCTCCTCGGCGGGCGGGGCCTGCTCGAGGATGATGTGGGCGTTGGTGCCGCTGATCCCGAAGGACGACACCGCCGCCCGCCGGGGGCGGTCGACGTCGGGCCAGGGGCCGGTCTCGGTGATCAGTTCGACGGCGCCGGTGGTCCAGTCGACGTGCGGGGACGGGGCGTCCACGTGCAGGGTCTTCGGCAGGACGCCGCGCCGCAGCGCCTCGACGATTTTGATGATGCCGGCGACGCCGGCGGCGGCCTGGGTGTGGCCGATGTTGGACTTGACCGAGCCGAGCAGCAGCGGCCGGCCGGCCGGGCGGTGCTGGCCGTAGGTGGCGAGCAGGGCCTGGGCCTCGATGGGGTCGCCGAGGGTGGTGCCGGTGCCGTGGGCCTCGACGGCGTCGACGTCGGCGGGGGTCAGGCGGGCGTTCGCGAGCGCGGCGTTGATCACCCGCTGCTGGGACGGCCCGCTCGGCGCGGTGAGCTGGCTGCTCGTCCCGTCGGAGTTCACCGCGCTGCCGCGTACCACCGCCAGCACGCGGTGGCCGTGGCGGCGCGCGTCCGACAGCCGCTCCAGCAGCAGAACCCCGGCCCCCTCGGCGAGGCCGAAGCCGTCCGCGGCGGCGGCGAACGCCTTGCACCGGCCGTCGGCGGACAGCGCGCGCTGCCGGGAGAACTCGACGAACGACCGCGGGGTGGGCATCACGGTCACCCCGCCGGCCAGCGCGAGCCCGCACTCGCCGGCCCGCAGCGCCGAGACGGCCAGGTGCAGCGCGACCAGCGACGACGAGCAGGCGGTGTCCACGGTGACGGTCGGGCCCTCGAAACCGAACGAGTACGCCACCCGGCCGGAGGCGACGCTGGTCGTCCCGCCGGTCAGGACGTACCCCTCCAGCGGCTGGATCGCCGCGGGCCCGGCGCCGGCGCCGTAGTCCGAGGCGATCACCCCGACGAACACGCCGGTG
>NZ_CEVIVD010000014.1:56303-57108 GCF_982290655.1 Protofrankia sp. CiP1_Cm_nod3 | reverse complement strand
GCGGAGCCACGCAGCGTCGTCGGGTTGATCCCGGCGTGTTCCAGCGCCTCCCAGGCGGTCTCCAGCAGCAGCCGCTGCTGCGGCTCGGCCGCCAGCGCCTCACGCGGGGAGATGCCGAAGAACGCGGCGTCGAAGTCGCCCGCGCCGGGCAGGAAGCCGCCCTCGCGGGAGTAGGTGGTGCCGGGCCGGGCCGGGTCGGGGTCGTAGCGGCCGTCGAGGTCCCAGCCGCGGTCCGCCGGCGGCGGGCCGACCACGTCGCGGCCCTCGACGACCAGCCGCCACAGGTCGTCCGGTGACTGCACCCCGCCCGGGTAGCGGCAGCCGATCCCGACGATCGCGACCGGTTCGTGCCGGGACGACGTCAGCTCCTGCACCTGCGCGCGGGCGGCGCGCAGGTCGGCGGTGGCCCGCCGCAGGTAGTCGCGCAGCTTCTCCTCGCGGGAGCTGCCCGCGCCGGCGGGCGCGGCGGACGCGGCAGCCGCGGCGGGCGCGGGGGACACCGGGGGTACCGACACCGGGGGTACCTGGGAGCCGGCGGACGCGGTGGACATGTGAGCTCAGCCTCCGTACGGGGTGGTCAGCTCGTTGTCGAGCACGTCGAACAGTTCGTCGTCGTCGGCCGACCGGAGATCCGCCAGGTCGCCGGCGAGGGAGCCGCCCGCGCCGGCGGGCCGGCGGCCGTCCCAGACCTGGAGGAGCTGCCGCAGCCGGGCCGCGACCCGTTCGTGGGCGTCGGGGTCGGTGGCGGCGTCGGGCGCGGTCGTCAGGACGGCGCCCAGCCGGTCCAGCACGTCGGTGAGCGACT
>NZ_CEVIVD010000014.1:55491-56278 GCF_982290655.1 Protofrankia sp. CiP1_Cm_nod3 | reverse complement strand
TCGGAGCCGCGCAGCGTCGTCGGGTTGATCCCGGCGTGTTCCAGCGCCTCCCAGGCGGTCTCCAGCAGCAGCCGCTGCTGCGGCTCGGCCGCCAGCGCCTCACGCGGGGAGATGCCGAAGAACGCGGCGTCGAAGTCGCCCGCGTCGGGCAGGAAGCCACCCTCGCGGGAGTAGGTGGCGCCGGGCCGCGCCGGGTCGGGGTCGTAGCGGTCGTCGAGGTTCCAGCCGCGGTCCGCCGGCGGTGGGCCGACCACGTCACGGCCGTCGGCGACCAGCCGCCACAGGTCGTCCGGTGACTGCACCCCGCCCGGGTAGCGGCAGCCGATCCCGATGATCGCGACCGGCTCGTGCCGGGACGACGTCAGCTCCTGCACCTGCGCGCGGGCGGCACGCAGGTCGGCCGTGGCCCGCCGCAGGTAGTCGCGCAGCTTCTCCTCACGGGAGCCGCCGCCCGCGGGCGCCGCGGACGCCGCGGACGTGGCAGACGCGGGGGACACCGGGGGTACCTGGGAGCCAGAGGACGCGGTGGACATGTGAGCTCAGCCTCCGTACGGGGTGGTCAGCTCGTTGTCGAGCACGTCGAACAGTTCGTCGTCGTCGGCCGACTGGAGATCCGCCAGGTCACCGGCGAGGGAGCCGCCCGCGCCGGCGGGCCGGCGGCCGTCCCAGACCTGGAGGAGCTGCCGCAGCCGGACCGCGACCCGTTCGTGGGCGTCGGGGTCGGTGGCGGCGTCGGGCGCGGTCGTTAGGACGGTGCCCAGCCGGTCCAGCACGTCGGTGAGCGATT
>NZ_CEVIVD010000014.1:54668-55130 GCF_982290655.1 Protofrankia sp. CiP1_Cm_nod3 | reverse complement strand
CCCGCTGGGACGGGACGGCCGCGCTCCCGGCACCGCCGTGCGCGGCCGGTACGAGCAGGGTGCGCAGGTGCGCGGTCAGCGCCGCCGGGGTCGGATGGTCGAACAGCAGCGTGCTCGGCAGCCGCAGCCCGGCGGCCGCGCCGAGCCGGTTGCGGAACTCCACCGCGGTCAGTGAGTCGAACCCGGACGCGAGGAACCCGCGGTCGGCCTCGATCACCGCCGCGTCGGCGTGGCCGAGCACGGTCGCCGCGGTCGTGCGCACCAGGCCGAGCAGGATCCGCTCCCGCTCGTCCTCGGGGCGCCCGGCGAGCCGGTCGGCCAGCGACCCGCCCGCTCCCGTCCGCGTGCCACCGCCGCCTGTACCGTCCGGGCCGGCCGGCCCGCCATGGCCGCCGCCGGCACCGGCGGCGCGGCGGACGGCCGCGCGGGACCGGCCGCGCAGCACCGCCGGCCGGTCCTCGT
>NZ_CEVIVD010000014.1:50257-54003 GCF_982290655.1 Protofrankia sp. CiP1_Cm_nod3 | reverse complement strand
GCCGCGGCCCAGCCGCGCCACGTCCGCCCGGCCGAGATGGCCGGTCATGCCGCTGGCCTGCTCCCAGTAGCCCCAGGCCAGCGAGACCGCCGGCAGCCCGTGGGCGCGGCGGGCTGCTGCCAGCCCGTCGAGGAAGGTGTTCGCCGCCGCGTAGTTCGCCTGCCCCGGGGTGCCCACCACGCCCGCGACCGACGAGTAGAGCACGAAGGCGGCGAGGTCGGCGTGGCGGGTCAGCTCGTGCAGGTTCCACGCCGCGTCGACCTTCGGCCGGGCCACGCTCCGCAGCCGCGCCGGGGTCAGCCCGGTGACGGTGGCGTCGTCGAGGATCCCGGCCGTGTGGATCACCGCGGTGAGCGGGTGCGCGCGCGGGATGCCGGCCAGCAGCGCGGCCAGCGCGTCCCGGTCGGCGACGTCGGCGGCGGCCAGGGTGACACTGGCACCCAGCTCGGTGAGCTCGTCGACGAGTTCGGCGGCGCCGTCCGCCGCCGGCCCGCTGCGGCTGGTCAGCAGCAGGTGGCGCACCCCGTGGTGGGTGACCAGCCGGCGGGCGGCCAGCCGGCCGAGCGTCCCCGTCCCGCCGGTGACCAGGACCGTGCCGGACGGGTCGAGCCGGCCGGGCACGGTCAGCGCGAGCTTGCCGACGTGGCGGGCCTGCGCGAGGTGGCGCAGCGCGCGGGGGGCGTGCCGGATGTCCCAGGCCGCCACCGGCAGCGGGCGCAGCGCGTCCTGGGCGAACAGCAGACCCAGCTCGGTGAGCAGTTCGGCGATCCGCTGCGGCGGGACGTCCGCGAGCAGGTCGAACGGCAGGTAGGCGACGCCGGGATGCTGCGCGGCCAGCTCCTCGGGACGCCGCGGGTCGGTCTTGCCCATCTCGACGAACCGGCCGCCGGGGCCGAGCAGCCGCAGGGACGCGTCGGTGAACTCGTGCGCCAGCGCGTTGAGCACCACGTCGACCCGGCCGAACCGGGCCTCGAAGCCGTCGACGGGATCCAGCTCGCGGGAGGAGGCGATGTGGTCGTCGTCCAGGCCGAGGGCGCGCAGCACGTCCCATTTCGCGGGGCTGGCGGTCGCGAACACCTCCGCGCCGGCCTGCCGGGCGAGCTGCACGGCGGCCTGGCCGACCCCGCCGCTGGCGGCGTGCACCAGCACCCGCTCGCCCGGCCGCAGGGCACCGAGATCGAACAGGCCGTGGTAGGCGGTGAGGAACGCGACCGGGACGGTGGCGGCCCGCGCGAACGACCAGTCCGCCGGGAAGCCGACGAGCAGCCGGCGGTCGACGCGCGCGAGCGTGCCGGCGCTGCCCGGCAGCAGCCCCGTGACCCGGTCGCCGGGGGCGAGGCCGGTGACGTCGGGGGCGGTCTCGACAACCACGCCGGCCCCTTCGGCGCCGATGCGGGCCCGGCCCGGGTAGACACCGAGAGCGATCAGTACGTCGCGGAAGTTCACCCCGAGGGCCCGCGGCGCGACCCGGACCTCGCCCGGCGCGAGCGGCCCCGCCGCGTCCGGGTCGGCCAGCAGCGCGAGCGCGTCCAGGCTGCCGGGCGAGGTGACGTCGAGCCGCCACGGCGTACCGCCCGCCTCCCATCCGGCGCCCGTGCGCCGGCCGGTGCCGGTGCTGTCGCCCGCGTCGCCGGCGTCGCCGGCAGCGGTGCCGCTGCGCTCGTGGCCATGATCGTGCTCATGCCCGCCGGCCGGGTCGGTGCCGCGGCTGGTGCCGGTCGGTGGCGACAGCTCGCCCGAGGCGGGCGAGCCGGGCGCGGGCTGCCGGACGAGCCGGGGGATCAGCACCGCGCCGTCACGGACCGCGGCCTGGGGCTCCCCGCTGGCCAGCGCCGCCGCCACCGCGGCCGCGCGGGCCGGGTCGTCGCCGGGGCCGCCGTCCAGGTCGAGGATGGCGACCCGGCCGGGATGCTCGGCCTGGGCCGAGCGCACCAGCCCCCAGACCGCCGCCGCGGCCAGGTCCGTGACGTCCTCGCCGATGCGGGTGGCGACCGCGCCGCGGGTCACCAGGACCAGCCGGCCCGCGGCGGAACGCTCGTCGTCCAGCCAGGACTGCACCGTGGCGAGCGCCCGCTCGGTGGTGGCCGCGACCGCCGCCGGGACGTCCGTGCCCGAGGGGTCCGCTCCCGCGGTGCCAGCCGCTGGGACATCCACGTCTGGGACGCCCGCGGCCGGCAGGCCGTCCGCCGCGCCCGCTGTTGTCGCCGCGCTCGCCGCTGTCGGGCTGCCGGGTGCCGTCAGGGCGCTCGGCCCGGACGGGGCGTTCACCCAGACGGCGACGGTGGCCGGGACCGGCGCGTCCGACGGGAGGCCCAGGAGATCCGGGAGGATGTCGACGGCGTCGGCGGACCCGGCCGCGCCAGCGGCACTGGTGGCACCGGCGGGGCCGGCGGGGCCGGCAGGGCCGGCAGGGCCGGCGGGTGAGGCGTCCACAGGTGTCGCGGACAGCGACAGCGACGGCAGCGGCGACCAGTCCAGCAGATATGCCGCGTCGGCGCCGCCGGCGGCCAGCGTGCCCGGCGCGACCGGCCGCAGCGCCAGCGTGCCGACGGACACCACCGCGGCGCCGGCCGGGTCGGCGGCGTGCACGCTCACCGTGCCCGTGCCGGTCGGCCGCACGCGGACCCGCAGCGCGGCCGCCCCGGTGGCGGCCAGCGAGACGTCCGTCCAGGCGAACGGCAGGAGCAGGGCGTCACCCTGGCCGGGCAGCAGGCCGACGACCGCGTGCAGGGCGGCGTCGAGCAGGGCCGGGTGCAGCCCGTAGCCGTCGGCCTCGGCGGCGTCCGCGGGCAGCCGGACCTCGGCGAGGACGTCGTCCCCGTGCCGCCAGGCGGCGTGCAGGCCGCGGAAGAGCGGGCCGTAGCCGTACCCGTCGTCGGCGAGCCGGTCGTAGAAGCCGTCGAGGCCGATGCCGACCGCGTCGGCCGGCGGCCACTGCCCGGCGAGGTCGTCCGGGGCCGGTGCCGGCGGCGCCTGGGTGAGCAGGCCGCTGGCGTGGCGGGTCCAGGGGATGTCCCGGGCGTCGTCCCAGGAGGCGCTGTCGCCGGGGTGGGCGTTTCCACCACCCGGGCTGCCAGCGCCTGGCCAGCCGTCGCCTGGTCGGGCGGGGTCCGGCCGTCCCGCGGCCGGGCGGGGGTCCTCCGGGCGGGAGTACAGCGTCACCGGCCGGATGCCGGGGTCGTCGCGTTCCGGCGGGCCCACCACGAGCTGGAAGCGGATGCCACCGCCGTCCGGGACCACCAGCGGGGCGTGCGACGTCAGCTCCCGCAGGTGGCCGTGGCCGACCAGGGCCCCGGCGTGCAGGGCGAGCTCGACGGCCGCCGCGCCCGGCAGCACCGTGGTGCCGGCGACGGTGTGGTCGGCCAGCCAGGGTGTGGTGGCCGTGGCCAGCCGCCCGGTGAGCAGCAGGCTGTCGTCACCGGCGACGGGCAGCGCCGCGTCGGCCAGCGGGTGCCCGGCGGCCAGGCCCGGTGCCGGGGCACCGGCGTGTGCCGGCGCGGTGATCCAGTAACGTTCCCGCTGGAACGGGTAGGTGGGCAGCTCGGTGACGCGGGCGTGCGGCCCGTACACGGCGGGCCAGTCCGGCGTGACGCCGTGCGCGTACAGCTCGGCGAGGGAGAGCAGCAGCCGGTCCCACCCGCCGTCGTCGCGGCGCAGCGTGCCGGTGACCAGGACGGGCCCCGCCGCCGCGTCCCACCCGCCGGCCGTCTTCCCGGCAGTGTTCCCGTCGCTGTGCCCAGCGGTGT
>NZ_CEVIVD010000014.1:48799-50030 GCF_982290655.1 Protofrankia sp. CiP1_Cm_nod3 | reverse complement strand
CGTCGCCGTGCCCAGCGGTGTCCTTGGTGGTGTGCCCGGGGACGCTGCCGGCGCCGGTGTTCGGCGCGGCGGCCGGGCCGTGTTCGGCGACGTCGTCGACGGTCTGCTGGATGCCGATGGTCAGGACGGGGTGCGGGCTGGACTCCAGGAAGGTGCGGTGGCCGTCGGCGAGCGCCGCGCGGACCGCGTCGTCGAGCCGGACCGGCTGGCGCAGGTTGCGGTACCAGTAGTCGCCGGTCAGCTCGGCCGGGTCGAGCCGCCCGCCGGTCACCGTCGAGTAGAAGGCGACGTCCGCGGGACGCGGTGTGATGCCCGCGAGCAGGCTCTCCACGTCGTCGCGGATGGCCTCGACCTGGGCGGAGTGGGAGGCGTAGTCGACCGGTATGCGCCGGGCGGAGACCCCGCGGGCCTGGTAGGTGGCGAGCAGCTGGTCGAGGACGGCCGGCCGCCCGGATACGACGGTGGCCGCCGGGCCGTTGACGGCCGCGATCGAGACGTCGCCCGGGCTCCCGCCGGCCGGATCGCCGAGCAGATCGGCCAGATCGGCCAGATCGGCCAGGTCAGCCAGGTCAGCCAGGTCGGCCTCGACGACGGCGGCGGGCAGCGGCACCGAGACCATCCCGCCCAGTCCGGCGATCTTCGTGATCGCCTGGGAGCGCAGCGCGACGATGCGGGCGGCGTCGTCCAGGGTGAGGGCGCCGGCGACGTGCGCCGCGGCGATCTCGGCCTGCGAGTGCCCGATGACCGCGTCGGGCCGGATGCCTAGCGACTCCCACAGCCGGGCCAGCGAGACGATCACCGCGAACAGCGCCGGCTGCACCACGTCCACCCGCTCGAAGGTGGGCGCGCCGTCCACCCCGCGC
This sequence comes from Protofrankia sp. CiP1_Cm_nod3, assembly GCF_982290655.1. NCBI lineage: Bacteria > Bacillati > Actinomycetota > Actinomycetes > Frankiales > Frankiaceae > Protofrankia > Protofrankia sp. CiP1_Cm_nod3. Next base: position 49,167 of record NZ_CEVIVD010000014.1, on the reverse strand, counting down.
AGCACGTCCAGCAGCGACCAGTCGACGTACGGGGCGAGCGCGTCCGCGCAGGCCGCGACCGACGCCGCGAACACGGGAGAGGCCTCGAGCAGGGCCACGGCCATCCCCGGCCACTGGGAGCCCTGGCCGGGGAAGACGAAGACCGTCCCGCCCGGGTTCCCGGCGGTGGCTGCGGACACCACGCCCGGCGCCTGCTCGCCGGCGGCGAGAGCGCGCAGCCCGGCGAGCAGCGCCTCGCGGCCGGTGCCGGCTACGGCGGCACGGTGGTCGAAGACGGTACGGGTGGTCGCCAGCGACAGCCCGACGTCGGCGGGACGGGCGTCCGGCCGGGTGAACACGGCGTCGTGCAGCCTGGCCGCGGCCGTCCG
>NZ_CEVIVD010000014.1:48100-48724 GCF_982290655.1 Protofrankia sp. CiP1_Cm_nod3 | reverse complement strand
CGGTGGCACCGGCGGAACCGGCGGAACCGGCGGAACCGGCGATGACGGCAGTGTCCGGCGTGCTCCCGCTCGGCTTCCCGTCCGCCTCGGTTGTGCTTCCGGCGTCGGCCGTGCCCGCGCCTGGCGCGCTCCTGCCGAACGCGCTCTCAGCGGGCGTGCCGGCGGCCTCGGGCGTGTTGCCGCCGGCGGTGTTCCCGGTGTTCCCGGTGTTCCCGGTGTTCCCGGTGTTCCCGGTGGTCTCATCCGCGGGTGGGGCCTGTTCGAGGATGACGTGGGCGTTGGTGCCGCTGATCCCGAAGGACGACACCGCCGCCCGCCGGGGGCGGTCGACGTCGGGCCAGGGGCGGGTCTCGGTGATCAGTTCGACGGCGCCGGTGGTCCAGTCGACGTGCGGGGACGGGGCGTCCACGTGCAGGGTCTTCGGCAGGACGCCACGCCGCAGCGCCCCGACCATGCTGATCACCCCGGTGATGCCGGCGGCGGCCTGGGTGTGGCCGATGTTGGACTTGACCGAGCCGAGCAGCAGCGGCCGGCCGGCGGGGCGGTGCTGGCCGTAGGTGGCGAGCAGGGCCTGGGCCTCGATGGGGTCGCCGAGGGTGGTGCCGGTGCCGTGGGCCTCGACGG
>NZ_CEVIVD010000014.1:45355-48075 GCF_982290655.1 Protofrankia sp. CiP1_Cm_nod3 | reverse complement strand
CGTCGACGTCGGCGGGGGCCAGGCCGGCGCCCGCGAGCGCCGTGTTGATCACCCGTTGCTGGGACGGCCCGTTGGGGGCGGTCAGCCCGTTGCTCGCGCCGTCGGAGTTGATCGCGCTGCCGCGTACCACCGCCAGCACGCGGTGGCCGTGGCGGCGCGCGTCCGACAGCCGCTCGAGCACGACCACGCCTACGGCCTCCGCCCAGGCGGTGCCGTCCGCGGCGGCGGCGAACGGTTTGCAGCGGCCGTCCACGGACAGCCCGCGCTGCCGGGAGAACTCGGTGAACATGCCGGGCGTCGACATCACGGTCACCCCGCCGGCCAGCGCGAGCCCGCACTCGCCGGAGCGCAGCGCGCTCACGGCCAGGTGCAGTGCCACCAGCGACGACGAGCAGGCGGTGTCCACGGTGATCGCCGGCCCGACGAGGCCGAGGGCGTAGGCCACCCGGCCGGAGGCGACGCTTGGCAGGCCGCCGGTGAGCGCGTACCCGCCGGCCGCGCCGGTGGCCTCGTGCAGCCGCGGGCCGTAGTCCTGCGGGGTGGCGCCGACGAACACCCCGGTCGAGCTGCCCCGCAGCGTCACCGGGTCGATCCCGGCGCGCTCCAGCGCCTCCCAGGAGGCCTCCAGCAGCAGCCGCTGCTGGGGGTCCATCGCGGCGGCCTCCCGCGGGGAGATCTCGAAGAACGCGGCGTCGAACAGGCCGGCGCCGTCGAGGAAGCCGCCCTGGCGGGTGTAGGACGTGCCGGGCCGGCCGGTGCCGTGCTCGTCGGCGCCGGCCGGGTCGTACAGGGCGTCGAGGTCCCAGCCGCGGTCGGTCGGGAACCCGCCGATGGCGTCCTGGCCGGCGGCGAGCAGGTCCCACAGCGCCTCGGGGGAGTCGGCCCCGCCCGGCCAGCGCCCGCTGACCGCGACGATCGCGACCGGCTCGTCCGCGCCGGCTCCCGTCCCGCTCCCGCCCGCGGCCCCCACAGCGGCCCCAGCGGCGCCGGTGCCGGCGGGCGCGCCGGCCACGCCGACGATCTCGGCGAGATGGCGGACGAGCGCGGCGGGCGTCGGGTGGTCGAAGGTCAGTGTGGGCGTCAGCGCCAGCCCGGTGGTGGCCGCCAGCAGGCCGCGGAACTGCACCGCCGCGATCGAGTCCAGGCCGAGGTCCCTGAACGTGCGCCCGGCGCTGACCGCGGCCGGGCCGGTGTGCCCGAGGATGCTGCTCACCGCCGCGCGGACGAGGTCGAGCAGGACGGCGTCGCGCTCCCGCGGGGCGAGCCCGGCGAGCCGGCGGGCCAGCCGCGACGACGGGCCGGCGGCGGACGGCGCCCCCGGCGCCCCCGGCGTTTCGGGTACCGCCGCGTCCGTGCCGTGGGCGTCCGTGCGGTGGGCGTCCGTGCGGTGGGCGGCCGTGTCATGATCCGGAACATTCTGTGCCGGTATGGAGACGTCCGGCAGCTCCACGGCCGGTGCCGCCGCGGACGGTGCCGGGCGGGCCGCCGCGCCCGGCAGCCAGAACCGCCGCCGCTGGAACGGGTAGGTGGGCAGGTCGGTCACGCGCGCCGCCGGGCCGATCGCCGCGGCCCAGTCGACGTCGGCCCCGCGCACGTGCGCCTCGGCGAGCGACGCCAGCAGCCGGCGGGGGCCGCCGTCGTGGCGGCGCAGCGTGCCGGTGACAAGCGCGTCGGCGTGCTCTCCGCCGGCGTCCGCCGCGATCCGCTGGATCACGCCGGTGAGGACGGGATGCGGCGTCACCTCGACGAACGTGCCGTGCCCGGCCGCGAGCGCGGCCCGCACCGTCTGGTCGACGTTGATGGTCTCCCGCAGGTTGCGGTACCAGTAGGCGGGGGTCAGCTCGGTGGTGGGCAGCGGGCCTGCGGTGACGGTCGAGTAGAAGGCGATGCCGGCCGCCGCCGGGGTGATGCCGTCGAGCAGCTCGAGCAGCCGCTCGCGCACCGGGATGACCTGCGGCGAGTGCGAGGCGTACCGGACCGGGATCCGGCGGACGTCGATGCCGGCCGCGGTCAGCGTCGCCACGAGCTCGTCGAGGGCGGCGGTCTCGCCGGAGACGACCGTGGCGTCCGGCCCGTTGATCACGCCGATGCCCGCGCGGTCGGCCCACGGCGTGAGCAGCGTGGCGACCTCGGCCGCGGGCAGCGGGACGGACACCAGCCCGCCGAGGCCGCTGAGGCCGGCCACGGCGCGGCCGCGCAGCGCCACCACGGCCGCGGCCTGCTCCAGGGTGAACGCGCCCGCCACGTACGCGGCGGCGATCTCGCCCTGGGAGCTGCCGATCACCGCGTCGGGCTCGACGCCGAAGGCCCGCCACACCTCGGCGAGGGAGACCATCACCGCGAACAGCGCCGCCTGGATCACGTCGATCCGCTCCAGCGGCGGGGCGCCCGGGGCGTCCCGCAGGACGTCCAGCAGCGACCAGTCGATGTGGGGCGCCAGCGCCGCCGCGCACGCGTCGATCGAGCGGGCGAACACCGGGGATACCGCCAGCAGTTCCGTGGCCATGCCGGCCCACTGGGATCCCTGGCCGGGGAAGACGAAGACGGTCTTCCCGCGCTCGCCCGCCGACCCGCGCACCACGTTCGCGGACGGTTCGACGGCGACGAGGGCGCGCAGCCCGGCGGACAGCTCGGCCCGGCCGGCGCCGATCACCACCGCCCGCTCCTCGAAACGCGCCCGGGTCGTCGCCAGCGACAGCGCGATGTCCGCGGGACCGCCG
>NZ_CEVIVD010000014.1:36677-45296 GCF_982290655.1 Protofrankia sp. CiP1_Cm_nod3 | reverse complement strand
GCTGTCGGCGTCGCCGGCAGGGGAGCCGGCGAGCAGCGTGAGCAGACGGCCGGCCTGGGCGTCCACCGCGTCCACGCCGCGCCCGGAGAGCACCCACGGCACGACGTCACCGCGTATCACGGGCTCACGGCCACCGCCGGCGCGCCCCGCGGGCTCACGATCGTCCCCGGCGCGCGCCGCCGGGGCCGCCGGCCCACCCACCGCGGCCACGCCACCCGCCGCGGCGCCACCCGCCGCGGCCGCCGTGGGCCGGGTGGTGGGCGCCTCGCCCACCACGACGTGGCAGTTCGTCCCGCCGACACCCCACGAGCTCACGCCGGCCAGCAGCGGCCGGTCGTCGTGCGGCCAGGGCCGCAGGGCGGTCACCACGCGCAGCCGCAGCTCCTCGAACGGGATCCGGGGGTTGGGCGTGGCGAAGTTCAGGCTCGGCGGCAGCACCCGGTGCGTGATCGCCAGGACCGTCTTGACCAGACCGACGATCCCCCCGGCGCCCTCGAGATGGCCGATGTTCGTCTTCACCGACCCGACCAGCAGCGGGTCGCCGGCGGGCCGGCCGGCCCCGTAGGCGGCGCCCAGCGCGGACGCCTCGATCGGGTCCCCGAGCGCGGTCCCGGTGCCGTGCAGCTCGACGTAGCGCACGTCGCGCGGGTCGACGCCGGCGCGTCCGGCCGCCGCGCGCACCACGTCCCGCTGGGCCCGTGCGCTCGGGACGGTCAGGCCCGCGGTGGCGCCGCCGCTGTTGACCGCGCTGCCGCGGATCACCGCGTGGATCCGGTCGCCGTCGGCGAGCGCGGCCGCGAGCGGCTTGAGCACGACGACCGCGCCGCCCTCGCCGTGCACGAAGCCGTTCGCCCGTGCGTCGAAGGTGAAGCACCGCCCGTCCGGGGACAGCCCGCCGAAGCGCTGCGCGCTGACGGCCGTCTCGGCGGTGAGGTTGAGGTGGACGCCGGCGGCCAGCGCCAGCTCCGACTCGCCCGAGCGCAGGCTCTCGCAGGCCAGGTGCACCGCCACCAGCGACGACGACTGGGCGGTGTCCACCGTCAGGCTCGGGCCGCGCAGGCCCAGCAGGTAGGACAGCCGGTTGGCGATGACGCCGCGGGCCAGCCCGGTCAGGGTGTGCCGGGTGACGGCGCTCAGACCGTGACGGTGGACCAGCCCGGCGTAGTCACTGGCGATGGCGCCCACGAAGACGCCGGTACGGGTGTCCGCCAGCGCGGCCGGGACGACGCGGGCGTCCTCCAGCGCCTCCCAGCCGAGCTCGAGCACGAGACGCTGCTGCGGATCCATCGCCTCCGCCTCGCGCGGCGAGATGCCGAAGAACTCCGGGTCGAAGCCCGCGACGCCGTCGAGGAAACCGCCGCGCAGCGGGCGGATATCGTCCGGGATTCCCTCCCAGCGGCCGGCGGGAACATCCGTGACGGCGCTGCGCGCATTCTCCAGCAGCTGCCAGAACTCCCCGGGGCCGGCCGCCTGGGGCAGTCGGGCGGCCAGCCCGACGACGGCGATGTCGGACGGCGTCTCGGCATGCGACATCTTCGGTGTCCATTCCCTCTCGTAAACGGCCGGCGCGGCCGGGCGCCGGATGGCGGCTGGCCGGCCGAAGGCGGCGCGATCACCTTCAGTTGTTTCACGCGGTGCCGGGATCCGGATTTCCGGGAAGATCTGGTGTGGCCGCCGGGAACCGCGGCGGGGCCCGGGGGCGGGCCGCACGGTGTGGATCCCGGCGAACGGGCGGAGGCGGGGTGCCGTCCCAGCGGTGGGCCGGGCCGGCCGCGCGGCCAGCCGGCCCGGCACCGCAGCCGGTCAGGCCGGCCCCGGTGCCGGGGGCGTCAGCGCGGCCGGGGGCTCCCGAGGCGACAACAACAACACTCGGCGCGGTGGAGACAGTGGTGGGGACAGCGTGCGGCGCGGGGGCGGCTGGAGCGGTGCGGTGGCACGCTGTATCACACCCTTTCGTCCTCGTCTGCGCGTTTCGCCGTGTCGTGCGTTCACGCGTTCCGTCCGGGCACGCCTGTCGGGGTGCCCGGACACGGCCCGCCGCCGGCTGCCGCCGGCCGTGCCCGCGTAGGCCTGTGGCCATGCGACGAACCCCGGGCTCGGGTACCCATCAGCCGGCCAGTATGTAGATGATCCGCAGAAAAGCGCGTGGTGATAACCCCTATCGATACCCCTAGTCGACCCTTACCGTCATTGTGGTGCAGCTCACACGGATGCGTGGCCCATATTATGTGCCAGCTGCTCCGGAGAATGAAACGTTAGCTCCTGTGAGGCTTTTTCTTGGATGCCTGTCTTGCTTTCCGGTGGTGGCCCTGATAAGGATGGCGGAAACCAGGACGAGTATTTTCGGATGTCACCCGCCGGCCCGGCCGGCCGCCGGCAGGAAAGGACAGCAGCCGTCATGACGAGACCCGGAACGAGTGCCGGCGACGGCACCGGCGGTAGTACCGGCGGCGGTGCCGATCTGTGGATACGACGGTTTCACGCAGTGGCGGATCCTGCCGGGCGGCTGGTCTGCTTCCCGCACGCGGGCGGCTCGGCACCTTTTTTCTTCCCGCTGTCCCAGGAGCTGTCCGCATCGGCCGGCCCGGGCCGGCCCGGCGTCGAAGTGCTCGCCGTCCAGTACCCCGGCCGCCAGGACCGCCTCGGCGAGCCGGCGGTCACCAGCATCGCCGGGCTCGCCGAGGGGATCGCCACGGCCCTGCTGCCGTGGGGCGGCGAGCCGCTGACGTTCTTCGGGCACAGCATGGGCGCCGTCGTGGCCTTCGAGGTCGCGCTGCGCCTGCGGGCCCGCGGGCAGGACGGGCCGGTGCGCCTGCTCGCTTCCGGCCGCCGCGCGCCGTCAAGGTACCGCCAGCGGCAGGACGTCCACCGCCGGGACGACGCCGGCATCGTCGCCGAGCTGCGCCAGCTCGCCGGCACCGACTCCCGGCTGCTCGGCGACGAGGAGATCCTGCGGATGATCCTGCCGGCGATCCGCGCCGACTACACCGCGGTCGAGACCTACCGGTCGGCGCCGGACGCGGTGGTCCACTGCCCGGTCACGGTGTTCACCGGTGACGTTGATCCGCAGGTCACGATCGACGAGGCACAGGCCTGGCGCGGCCACACCACCGGCGCGTTCGGCCTGCGGGTCTTTCCCGGCGGGCATTTCTACCTGGCGGAGGATCCCGGGGCGGTCATCGCGGCCATCCGCGCCGAGCTGGCGGCTTCGCCGCCGGTGTCAGCCCCCGCAGTGTCGCATCCCGCGGCCTCGGTGCCCACGGTGCCGGCGCTCGCGGCACCGGCGGAGGTGTCGCCGGAGCCCAGCCAGGCGGCGAGCTCGCGCACCTCGGCGCGGTAGAGCGTCGCCGGGTCCATCACGTGGGGCCGCAGGTGCCCGTTGATCTCAAGCGCCAGCAGCCCGTGTAGCCGGCCCCAGATCCGTAGCGACAGCGCGACGGCCGCCGGTGGCAGGCCCGGAACCGCCGTGCGGGCCAGCGCGGCGAACGGCGGGGTGAAGTCGGACCAGTCGTGGTCGTCGGTGCTGTCGCCCGGGTCCGTCCCGGCCGCGGACAGCCTGGTCCGCAGGCCAGGCCAGGCGCTTTCCACCAGGCGCAGCAGCACGCCGCACGCCTGCTGCTCGGCCGAGGACGCGTCGCCCTCGGCCGGGAACCGGTAGCCCGGGATGGGGCTGCCGTAGAGAAGCTGGTACTCCTGCGGGCTGGTGACGGCCCACTCGCGGTAGGCCATCGCCACCGCGGTCAGGGCGGCGCCGGGATCGTCGGCGGGGGCCGCGGCCCGGACGGTCTCCAGCCGCTGCGCCACCGAGGTGTAGATGTCGGTCACCAGCGCGGTGATCATGTCGTCGCGGGTGTCGTAGTAGCTGTACAGCGCGCCCGCGGTCATGCCCATCTCGCGGGCGATCGCCCGCAGCGACAGCGCTGCCGCGCCACCGTCGGCCATGTGGCGCAGTGCGATCGCCTTGATCTCGCGGACCGTCTCGGCGCGTAGCCGGTCCCGGCGCCGAAGCATGCGATCTTCCACCGTTGGTAGTTTACAGCGCTTGTCTCCTACACTGCGGCCAAACATTGATAGCCGTGTAGTCTTTGAACGGCGTACTGTCGCGGCTGTCGCGTCAGTTGGCCCGGACGCCCGTCGCCCCGCGGCGACGGGGCACGCGCCGCGTCGCCGCGGGGTCGCGCCGTCCGTCTCGTCCGTCCGGGCTGGTCCCACGTGCCAGCCGCCGCCTCGAGGAACCCAGGGCACCAGAGGAACCCAAGAAACCCAAGGCACCAGAGGCACCAGAGGCACCCGAAGAAGAAGAAGAAGAGGAAGGAGCCCGCCCCATGACTGTTCCCGCAGCCCCCGGGCTGCCCTATCAGCGCACCCGGCTCACCCTCGCGCTGCTGGCGTTCGCGCAGTTCATCGTTGCCGTCGACTACAACATCGTTTATGTCGCGCTGCCCGACATCGGCAGGGATCTCGGCTTCACCTCGCAGTCGATCCAGTGGGTCGTCAGCGCCTACGCCGTCGCCTTCGGTGGCCTGCTGCTGCTCGGCGGACGTGCCTCCGACCGGCTCGGGGCGCGCCGCGTCTTCACCGTCGCGCTTCTCGTGTACGGCCTGTCGTCCCTGGCCGGCGGGCTGGCGTCGGCACCCGGCGTGCTCGTCACCGCGCGGACGGTGCAGGGGGTCGGCGGCGCGCTGCTGTTCCCGGCGATCCTCAAGCTCATCAGCACCATCTACGAAGAGGGTGCCGAACGCACCCAGGCCCTGGCGGTGTGGAGCGTGGCGGCCAGCGGCGGGCTCGCCGCCGGGGCCCTGCTCGGCGGGCTGCTCACCGACTGGTTCGGCTGGGAGTCGGTCTTCTTCGTCAACGTCCCGCTCACGGCCGTGGCCCTGGTGGCCGCCCCGCGCCTGCTGCCCGCGGACCCGCCGCGGGCGCACGGCCTGAAGGGCTTCGACCTGCCCGGCGCGCTGATCGCCACCGCCGGCGTGGCGCTTGTCGTCTTCGGTCTGGCCTCCGGCTCGGAGGCCGGCTGGACGGCCGCCCGCACCACCTCCTCGATCATCGTCGGGGCGGTGCTGCTGGCCGGTTTCGTCCTGGTCGAACTGCGCACCCGGGACCCGCTGGCCCCGCCGCGGCTGTTCCGGCAGCGCACACTGGTGATCGCGATGCTCGCGGTGCTGCTGCTCGTCGGCAGCCTCGCCGGCGAGTACTACCTGTTCACGACATACCTGCAGAACGTGCTTCACTTCAGCCCGCTCGAGGCCGGGCTGGCGTTCCTCCCGCTCACCGTGATCTCGATGGTGGGCGGCGCGGCGGCCGTCACCCTGCTCACCCGCTACGGGCTGCGCACCACGATGGCCGCGGGCCTGTTCGTCGGCGGCGTCGGCATCGCGGCCGTCACCGCCGGGGTGTCGGTGGACGGCTCCTACCTGGCCCTGCTGCCCGGCCTGGTGCTGTGGGGTATCGGCGGTGGGGTCGCCTTCACCGCGGTGTTCGTCGCCGCGTCCGCCGGGGTGGCACCGGCCGAGCAGGGTGTCGCCAACGCCCTGGCCTCGACCTTCCAGCAGATCGGCACCGCGCTGGGGCTGGCCGTGATCATCGCGGTCGTGGTGGCCCGTCCGCACGGGCCGGCATCACCGGACGCCAACCCGGCCGGGATCGTGGACGCGCTGCGGGTGGGCGGCTGGGTGTCGGCCGCCATCTGCGCCGCCGGGACCGTGGTGGCCCTCGCGCTGGCCCGCACGCCCCGGCCGGCCGGGCAGCCGGTACCCGCCGCGGGTGAGCCGGCCGACCCCCAGCGCCAGCCCGTGTGACGCCAGCCCCCACGAGGTGACAGGGCCGCGACCGGGCCCGTCCCAGCCGCCGTCCCCGCGGGCCACCCTGACCGGCCCGCGGGGACGGCTCCGTTCTCCCGTCCATTCTCCTGCCCGTTCTCCCGCCTGCCCGTTCTCCCGCCCGGCCGGGCTGTCGCCAGGACGACGGGATACGGGATACGGGATACCGGTGCCGCCACCGATATCCCCGGTACGGTTTCCCGGGGCCCTGGTTCTTTCCCGGGTCCTGTTCTTTCCGGAGCGCCGTTCTTTTCCGAGGGGCCAGGGCCTTGCCCGGGGCGGTGTTCCCGGTGGGCGGGGCGCTCGGCCGGACGGGAGCGTCACCCACGGCACTTCCGCCGTCGCATTCCGGCCGCCCGCGTGGCCGGCACATTGTGTGCCTGGACGGCTACGCGGTGGCCCGGCCGGCGCTATTCCGGCACGGGTGTTCCGGCGGCGGTCACCGGGGCCGGTGCCGCCGGTGCCGGGTAAGCACTCGTGTTCCGCCTGGCGCGGCTAACATGTGCCGGATTTGAAGTCAACCCTTGACGACCCCTACTGGTACCCCGATATTCATCCGGGCACCAACTATCGAAACCGCTTCCTGCCGGGACGGCGGATGTCAGGCACGCCTATATGGCGAGCATCACATCGGCCTTTTTCACCGGCCGGGTTTGGGCTCGGCTAATGTCCCCCGCATGAGGTCGCAGGGGTATCGTCACAGCAGTCGGAGCATGGCTGTTCTGACGTCGCTTCTGACGTCGCGTCTGACGTCGCGGCGTCACATCGACCTGTTGCGCGTCTCCAGCGCCACCTGTTCACGCTGACCCGTACGCGGTCGTCTTTCTCGTTCGGCCACGCGGTCCGGTGCCGCCGCCGACCCGGCGGCCACCTCTGTTTTCAGGTGTAGTCGTCTTTCCGGTGTAGTCGCCGTCCCGGCGGAGCCTGTCGTCCCGGCGGGGACCGCCGTCCCGGCGGGTTCACCGTCCCGGTGCGTGTCCCGCGTGTGCCGTAACCGGCCTGCCGCGCGGAATGCCAGCCGTCCCGTCGCATTTTTTGCCCGTCCAGAACATTCGGAGTGGCTCCATGCGTTTTGTCAGGCCCACGTACGCCCTCACCGGCGTCACCGTCACTGCGGCGCTCGTGTTGGGCGCCTGTGGGTCGTCCGACGGTGGATCGTCCACCCCCCGCGCGGCCGCGCCCAGCACCGGGGGCTCGGTGACCTACGCCATCGACACCGAGCCGGTCTGCTACAACGTCCACGTCAGCCCGCAGGACATCACCGCCGAGGTCCAGCGCAACGTCGTCGACTCGCTGCTCTTCTTCGACGCCAACCAGAAGATCCACCCCTGGCTGGCCACCTCCTGGGAGACCTCCAGCGACTTCAAGACCTTCACCTTCAAGCTCCGCACGGACGTGACGTTCACCGACGGCACGCCCTTCGACGCGAACGCGGTGAAGGCCAACTTCGACCACATAGCCAACCCGAAGACGAAGTCGCAGTACGCCTCGACGCTCATCAAGAGCTACACCGGCACCGAGGTCGTCGACCCGCACACCGTCAAGATCAGTTTCTCTGCTCCGTCGGCGCCGTTCCTGCAGGCGGTGAGCACTCCCTACCTCGGTTTCTATTCGCCGAAGACACTGCAGGAAAACGCGGACAAACTGTGCGCGGAAGGGCCGGCCCAGGTCGGCACCGGGCCGTTCACCGTGGCCGAGTACACCAAGGGCCAGAGCGTCCGGTTCGTCCGCAACCCGAACTACAGGTGGGCACCTGAGGGCGCTGCGAACACCGGGGCGGCCTACCTGGACGCGCTGACCATCCGCGTCCTGCCGGAGGACTCCACCAGGGTGGGCGTGCTCACCAGCGGGCAGGTCGACGGCGCCCGCGCGGTCCCGCCGGCCAACGTCGCCGCCGTCGAGGCGAACAAGGCCCTGGGCACGGTGCGCCTGCAGGCCGCCGGCGGCACCTACCAGATCTACCTCAACGTGACCCGGGCACCCCTGACCGACCAGCGGGTGCGCACCGCGATCCAGCGCGGCATCGACCTCGGCAAGGACGTCCAGGCCGTGTACTTCGGCCAGTACCAGCGGGCCTGGAGCCCGCTGGCGCCCAGCACCCCGTCCTACGACAAGTCACTGGAGAACACCTGGCCGTTCGACCAGGCGGTGTCCAACCGGCTGCTCGACGAGGCGGGCTGGACCGGGCGGGACGCCGAGGGCTACCGCACCAAGGACGGCAAGCGCCTGGCCGTCGTCTGGCCGCTCATGCCCGCCGAGTACATCCGCGACCAGCGGGTGGTCCTCGGCCAGGCGATCCAGGCCGACCTGAAGAAGATCGGTATCGACCTCCAGCGCCCGACCTTCGATATCGGCACCTTCGTCACCAAGGGCTACGCCGGTGAGTTCGACATCCTGGACTCCAGCTGGGCGCGGCCCGAGCCCGACATCCTGCGGCTGTTCTTCAACAGCACCAGCTCGGCAGCCACCGGTGGCCAGAACGCCTCGTTCATCAGCGACCCGCAGCTGGACGAGTGGACCAACGCCGGTGCCGCCACGCTCGACACCAAGATTCGTGACGACGTCTACGGCAAGACCCAGAAGCGGGTCATCGAGCTCGCCGCGTCGGTCCCGGTCTACATCCCCACCACGGTCGTCGGGCTCTCCAAGCAGCTGCACGGGGTGACCTTCGACGCGAGCTCGTGGCCGCTGTTCCACGGCGTCTGGACCGAGAAGAAGTGACGGACGAGAAGTGACGGACGCGGGGCCGGTCGGGACGCTCCCGGCCAGCGCGGGCCCGGCCGGGCGTGACCCGGCC
>NZ_CEVIVD010000014.1:30767-36314 GCF_982290655.1 Protofrankia sp. CiP1_Cm_nod3 | reverse complement strand
CCCGGCCGGGCGTGACCTGGCCGGGCGGCGCCTGGCCAGGGGGCGCTCAGCCGGAGGGCGCTCAGCCGGAGGGCGCCTGGTCAGGGGGGTGGCGGTACGGCTCGCGGCGGCGCTGGCGGTGCTGTTCGGGGCGGCGACGCTCGCCTTCGCGGCGCTGCAGCTCGTCCCGGGCGACCCGGTGGCGGTGCTGCTCGGGCCGTCCACCACCGCCTCCGCCGAGGTACGGGCGCAGATCCGGGAGGACTACGGCTTCGACCGGCCCGTCGTGGCGCAGTACGCCTCCTACCTCGGCCATCTCCTGCGCGGGGACCTCGGCGAGTCCTACCAGCTCCAGCGTCCCGTGGCCGAGCTGATCGACAGCCAGCTCTGGCCGACCGTCCAGCTCGCCCTGGCCGCGGTCGTGCTGGCCGTCGCCGTCGCGGTGCTCTCCGCGGTGACGACGGCCGGGCGGCCGCTGCCGCGCGCGCTGGCCTCCGCCTGGGAGCTGGTGGCGGTGTCCACGCCGTCGTACTGGCTCGGCATCGTCCTGCTCACGTTTTTCTCGTTCCGGCTGACGATCTTTCCGGTGGCCGGGGCGGAGGGCTTCGCCTCGCTGGTCCTGCCCGCGGTCACCCTGGCGCTGCCGGTCGCCGGGGTGCTCGCGCAGGTGCTGCGCGAGGGCCTGGAGACGGCGCTGGCCCAGCCGTTCGTGGTCACCGCCCGGGCCCGCGGGCTGACCCGCACGGCGGTGCGGTTCCGGCACGCGCTGCGCCACGCGGCGGTGTCGCTGGTGACGCTGACCGGCTGGCTGACCGGCACGCTGCTCGGCGGCGCGGTGCTGGTCGAGGTCGTCTTCGCCCGCCCCGGCATCGGGACGCTGACCCTGCAGGCGGTAGGGAACAAGGACATGCCGGTGGTGATCGGCGTCGTGCTGATCTCCGCCTTCGTCTTCGTCCTGATCTCGACCGTGGTGGACCTCGCCTACCTCGCCATCGACCCGCGACTGAGGAAGGGGTGAACCGGCGGTGACCACCACCCAGCCCGGCCTGCTCACCGGCCCGGCCCCGGCCCTGACCGCGGCCGGCCGGGCCGCCAGCCGGTCGCGGCGGCGCAGACAGCTCTCGCGCGCCGGCGTCGCGCTGGCCGGGGCGCTGCTCGTCGTGCTCGCGCTGGTCGCGATCGCCCCGGGCCTGTTCACCGGCCAGGCCCCGAACGAGACCGACCTCGGCCAGACGATGGCCGCCCCCAGCGGCGCGCACTGGTTCGGCACCGACCAGCTCGGCCGGGACGTCTTCGCCCGGGTGCTGCACGGCGCCCGCACCTCGCTGCTGGTCGGCGCCGGCTCCACGGTGTTCGCGCTGCTCGGCGGCACGGTGCTGGGGCTGGCCGCGGCGCTGTCCGGCCGGGTGGGCGACCAGGTGCTGATGCGGTTCGCCGATGTCCTGCTGTCGCTGCCGTCCCTGCTGCTGGCGCTGCTGGCGGTGACGGTGCTCGGCACCGGGACGGTGAACGTCATGCTCGCGGTCGCGATCGCCTTCGTGCCCGGCTACGCCCGGATCGTGCGGGCGGAGGCGCTGGTGGTCCGCCGCTCCGGGTACGTCGAGGCGGCGGTCGGGCTCGGGCTGCCCCGGCCGGTGCTCATCGCCCGCCACGTCCTGCCGAACACCCTCGGCCCGCTGCTGGTCCTCGGCGCCGTCGGCTTCGGCACGTCGGTGATCTACGCGTCCGGGCTGAGCTTCCTCGGCCTGGGCGCCGGGCCGCCGTCACCGGAATGGGGTGCGATGCTCTCCGAGGGCCGTGACTTCCTGGCGTCCGCGTGGTGGATCGGGGTGTTCCCCGGGCTCGCCATCACCGCGACGGTGGTCGCGGTCAACGTCGTCGGCCGGTTCGCCCAGCGCCGCTTCGCCGGGAGGACGTCATGACCGGCCCGGCGGGCAACATAGACCTGGCGGACAACGTGGATCCGACGCCGGTCGTCCCCTCGGCGAGGCCTGCCGCGTCGGCGGAGCCCCTGCTGGTCGTGGACGGGCTCGATGTCACCTTCACCACCGGCGGCGCGGCGGTGCACGCCGTCCGCGACGTCTCGTTCACCCTGGACGCGGGCCGCTGCCTGGCGCTGGTGGGGGAGTCCGGCTCGGGCAAGAGCGTCACCGCGCGTACCCTCGTCGGCCTCACCGGTGGGAACGCCACCCTCAGCGCGCGCCGGCTGCGCTTCGCCGGGGAGGACCTGGCCGCGTTCACCGAGGCGCGGTGGCGGGCCGTGCGCGGCCGGCGGATCGGCCTGGTGCTCCAGGACGCGCTGGTGTCGCTGGACCCGCTGCGCACGGTCGGCGCCGAGATCGCGGAGGTGCTGCGCACCCACCGGGTCGTCCCGCGCGCCGAGACCGACGCCCGGGTGCTGGAACTGCTCGACGACGTCGGCGTGCCCGAGCCGGCCCGACGCGCCCGGCAGTACCCCCACCAGCTCTCCGGCGGGCTGCGCCAGCGGGCGCTCATCGCCTCGGCGATAGCCGCCGGCCCCGCCCTGGTGCTGGCCGACGAGCCGACCACAGCCCTGGACGTCACGGTGCAGGCGCAGGTGCTCGACCTGCTGCGGCGGCACAAGCTCGACGGCGCCGCGCTGCTGCTGATCAGCCACGACCTCGCCGTCGTCGGCGGGCTCGCCGACGACATCGCGGTGATGTACGCCGGCCACATCGTCGAACACGGCCCGGCCGAACAGATCCTCGGCGGCCCCCGCCACCCCTACACCCGGGCGCTGCTCGACGCCGTGCCCGTCACCCACACCAAGGGCACCCGGCTCGCTCCCGGCACACCGCGCGGCCCGCTGCCAGGGCCGGCGGGATGCCCGTACGCGGACCGCTGCCCGCGGGCGGACGACCGCTGCCGCGAACGCCTGCCGGCCCGCGTCGTGCCCGCGGGCGCGCACCGCCGGCACGACGTGCTGTGCTGGCACCCGTTCGAGGCCCCGCCCATCGGGGTCCTGTCCACCGCCCCGGCAGCGGATGCCCCGGCAGCGGACGTCACGGCAACGGTTGACGCCTGGGCAGGCACTTCCGAGGCGGCGAGCGCCGCCATTACGCTGTCAGGCTCCGGTACGGCCGGTGCCGCCTCCGGCGCCGTTCCCGGTACCGCGGCCGCGACACCCCGGCCGGTGGCCCCGGGTGACGCGCCCGGGATGGGCGCCCCGCCCAGGCAGCGGGTGGACGCGGCAGCCACCGGTGAGGCGCTGCTGGAGGTCGAGGGCATCTCCAGGCGTTTCCGCTCCCCGGACGGCACCTGGCGGGACGCCGTACGGGACGTGTCGCTGCGGCTGCGCGCCGGCGAGACGCTGGGTGTCGTCGGCGAGTCGGGCTCGGGGAAGACGACCGTGGCCCGCATCGTCCTCGGCCAGCTTGAGCCGGACACCGGGACGGTCCGCTTCGACGGGCAGCCGTGGAGCGGGCTGCGTGAGCGCGCGCGGCGCGCCCGCCGCCGCCACATCCAGGCGATCTATCAGGATCCGCTGGGCTCGTTCGACCCCCGCTACCGCGTCGAGCGCATCATCGGCGAGGCCGTGGCCATCGGCGGCGTTCCGCGGGACGCCGGTCGGGCCATCGGCGGCGTTCCGCGGCAGGCCGGTGCGGCCATCGGCGGCGCCCTTCGGGACGCCGGTCCGGCCGGTCCCGGCGCTCCGCGGGGCGCGGCCCGCCGGGACCGGGTCGTGGAGCTGCTCGAGCAGGTCGGGCTGCCCGCGGACGTGCTGCGCCGCCGTCCGCTGGAGCTCTCCGGCGGGCAGCGGCAGCGGGTGGCGATCGCCCGCGCGCTGGCTCCCGGGCCCGATCTGATCGTCTGCGACGAGCCGGTGTCCGCCCTCGACGTGTCGATCCAGGCACAGATCCTCGACCTGCTCGCCGGGCTGCAGCGCGACCTGGGGGTCGCGCTGCTGTTCATCTCCCACGACCTGGGGGTCATCCACCACGTCAGCGACCGGATCATCGTGATGAAGGACGGCCAGGTGGTGGAGACCGGCGACGTCGCCACGGTGTTCGCCCGGCCCGCGCACGCCTACACCCGGCAGCTGCTGGCCGCCGTGCCACGACCGGTCGGCGGCCGCGCCGCGCCGCCCGGCCCGCCGGACGCCGGGCCCGCCCCGGACCTGGCGCCGGCCGCGGACATCCTGAGCGTGGTGTCGCGATGACGACCGCCCGGCGATACCCGGCCCAACAACACCCAACTCGTCAATACCCAAACCAAAACCAATGCCCGGACCAGAGCCGATGTCCGGACCAGCGCCGTCGACGGTGTTGTCGGCTCCGGCGCCCAGGCTCTCCGCGGAGATGTCCCGACAGGGGTGTCTCGAGGTAGGGGAGTAAAACCACTATCTTGGTGACGATAGTTGGAAAGTTTGAGGACCATCGGACTTTGAGGACCATCGGACGACGTCAGCAACGGTGATCACTGGTCAGCGACGAGCGCAGTCGCTCGCGTGCCAAGTCGGCGCAGCCGGAGGAAACGCAGCACCATGGGTACCGCAGCCCTGTCCGCCATCACGCCGCGATGGCCGTACGCGCCCCCCGCCGAGTCCGTTCCCGCCCTGGTGGAACGGGACGGCGCACTGCGCTGCCTGGACGCGCTGCTCGCAGAGTGTACTGCCTCCAGGGGTGGGACGGTCGTCATCGCCGGGGGAGCGGGCAGCGGGAAGACGGCGCTGCTGCACACCTTCATGGCGCGGGCCGCGCGGGCGGGCGCGACCGTGCTGGAGGCCTTCGGATCATGCGTGGAGCGTGATCTCCCGCTCGGGGTCCTGCGCCAGCTCTCCCGCGGCGGCCTGCGCGCCGGCCTGACGGAGGGTGCCGGCACGCCCGGCGGCAGCGGCACCCCCGGCGGCGCCGCCGGCCCCGCCGCACGCGGCCTGCTGCCCGACACGGCCTTCGCCGTGCCGCCTGGCGCACCTGACGACCCGGCCGCCGGGGATGCCGCCGCCACCCACCCGTCCCCGCACCTGCTGCAGGACCTGTGGGCGGCGTTACGGGTGCTCTCCGAGCGCGCCCCGGTGGTGCTCGCCGTCGACGACACCCATCTCGTCGACACGGCCTCCCTGCGTGGGCTGATCTACCTGGGCCGGCGGCTGGGCTCCCAGCGGGTACTGCTGGTCGTCACCGAGCTGGCGGACCCGGCCGGGGACCGGCTGCGCAACGCCTGGCAGACCGACCTGCTGCGCCACCCGCGGTGCCACCGGCTGCGGGTCGGCACGCTGTCGGTGCGCGGGGTGGCCGAAGTGCTTACACCGCGGCTGGGTACGGTCGCCGCAGGTGCGGTGGCGTCGGGCTGGTGGGAGCTCACCGGCGGCAACCCGCTCCTGCTGCGGGCGCTGCTCGAGGACCTGCCGGCCACCTCCGCCCCGGCCCCGGCCCCGGCCCCGGCGTTGGTGCCGGCCGGGCAGCCGGCCCGGCCGGCACCCGGTGAGGCGTTCGGCAAGGCGGTGCTGACCTGCCTGCGCCGCGGCGGTGAGCCGTTGCTGAGGGTGGCGCGGGGGATCGCGGTGCTGGAGGAGGCCGGTTCGGCGGGCCTGCTCCCGCGGCTGCT
>NZ_CEVIVD010000014.1:27248-30246 GCF_982290655.1 Protofrankia sp. CiP1_Cm_nod3 | reverse complement strand
CCGGCCGCCACGCATCCGGCCGCCACGCATCCGGCCGCCACGCATCCGGCTGGTACGCATCCGGCTGGTACGCATCCGGCTGGCACCGACCCGACCGTGGCCGGGCCGGTCCCCACCCGCATCCTCGACATTCTTGAGGCCGCCGGCGTACTGCGCGCCGGCCGTTTCCGGCACGCCGCGGCGCGCGCCGCCGTGCTGGCCGACCTGGACGGCCCGGCCCGCACGACGCTGCACCGCCGCGCCGCCAGGCTGCTGTACAGCAGCGGCGCTCCGGCGGAGGACGTCGCGGTCCACCTCGTCGCGGCGGAGCACGCCGGTGAGCCCTGGGGGCTCGACGTCCTGTGCCGGGCCGCCATGACCGCCCTCGGCCGTGACGATGTGGGGCGCGCCCTGGAGTGCCTGCGGCTGGCCGGCCTGGCCTGCCAGGACGACGACCAGCGCGCGACGGTCGCGTTGCTGCGGGCCCGCGTCGAGTGGCGGATCAACCCCGGGGCGGCGCTGCGGCACGTGGAGCCGCTGGTCCCGGCGCTGCTCACCGGAGAGCTGTCGAGCCAGCACAGCATCCACCTGATCAAGCTTCTGCTGTGGCATGGCCGCGAGGACGACGCGACCACGGGCCTGCGGGGGCTGGAGGCACGGCGTGGCCGGCTCGACCCGCAGTCGCTGGCCGGCCTCGACCTCATCCGCGAGTACCTGCCGGCGAACCATCCGCCGCTGGCGGCCAGGCTCGCCGCGTTCGACGGCGCGGACGACCGGCGCCCGCAGACGGCCGGGCCGAGCGCGGCCACCGGTGCGGCTGCCAGCGTGGCCGCGTCCGTCACCGATGGTCCCCAGCTGCCGTCCGTGACGACGCTGACCGACGTCCTGCGTGCCGGTGCCAGCCGCGACACGGTCCGCACCGCCGAGTGGGTGCTGCAGGCCACCCCCCTCGACGACATGACCCTGGGCTCGCTGGAGTGGGCGCTGCTCGTGCTGGCCTACGCCGAACGCGCCGACATCGCCGCGCCCTGGTGCGACCAGTTCCTGCGCGAGGCCGCGCTACGGCGGGCGCCGACGTGGCAGGCGATGCTCTCGGGCATCCGCGCGGAGATCGCGGTGCATCAGGACGACGCGCCGGCGGCGCAGCGCCACGCCCGGGAAGCGCTGACGCTCATCCCCGCGTGGACGTGGGGGGTCGGTGTCGGCCGGCCACTATCAGCGCTGATCATGGCTTCGACGGTCACTGGCTGCAACATCGCTGACCAGGCCTGCGATCGTCCTCATGATCAGGCCGGCGGCCGCACCGCCGACCGCACCGGCAACCACATTGCCGACCACGCCGGCGACCACGCCGGCGACCAGGTCGCCGCGCCGATCCCGGACGCGATGTTCCAGACCCGTTTCGGCCTGCAGTACCTCTACGCGCGCGGCCAGCGGCGGCTGGCGTCCGGCCGGCTGCACGCCGCGCTCGACGACCTGCTGACCTGCGGGCATCTGATGACCGCCTGGGAGATCGACCTGCCGTCGTTCGTGCCGTGGCGAGTCGAGGCGGCGCTCACCCTGGCGCGCCTGGGCCGGGCCGCCGAGGGCCGGGCGCTCGCCGAGGAGCATCTGGCCCGTCCCGGCGCTGCCCGGGCGCGCGGGATGGGGCTGCGCGCGCTGGCCGCCACCCTGGAGCCTCGGGAGCGCCCCGCGGTGCTGCTGGCAGCCGTCGACATCCTCCAGGAACGCGGTGACCGGCTGCAGCTGGCCTATGCGCTGGCGGATCTCAGCGACGCCCACCGGCGCGCCGGCGAGCTGACCAAGGCTCGGATGATCACCCGTCGGGCCGTGCTGCTCGCGCAGGAGTGCGGCGCCGAGCCGCTGCGGCTGCGGCTGACCGACCGCGGCGGGGAGGACGCCTCCGGCTACGGCGGGGCTGTCGCGACGCTGTCGGCCGCCGAGCTGCAGGTCGCGATGCTCGCCGCCTCCGGCCGGACGAACCGGGAGATCGCCAAGAAGCTCTACATCACGGTCAGCACCGTTGAGCAGCACCTCACCCGCGCCTACCGCAAGCTGCGGGTCAGCGGCCGCGCGGACCTCCCGGTGATCCTGCACGCCTGAGCCGGCCGGGCCCGGACCGGGCAGACCGGGCCGGTCCGGGCCGGTCAGGCCGGCGGCGGCGCGGGTCTGCCAGGCAGGGGCAGGGGCAACGGTTCTCGCCATCCCGGCGACAACCTGATAACAGTACGGTGGCTGTCAGATGGCCGCCCGGTGGCCGGAAGCCCGGGGCGGGGGCCAGGCGGACCATCGGTGGCGGGCCGGACGGACTGCCAGCGGCTGGAATGAGGAGTAGCCTCAGCAGCACGCCCTGATTGTCAGGCGAAGAGCCTAGCCGAGCGCATCCGCTTGCGCCACGTCGGTGTTCCTCCCGCTCTCCCCGGACGGGAGCGACGACTGGCGTCCTGGTCGGGTTCTTCGATGGACCCATCATGACCGGCTCGTGGGTTGCACAGCAGGCAGGTGCCCCCGCGGTGTCCGTAGCTTCGGCGCGAAGGACACTATGACCATTAGTAGCATGGTGACCATTAGTAGCATGTGCGTGACTTATCGTAGCTCACATGTGCCCGCACGTGCGCCTGTCAGCCCGCGCGTGCCTGTCCCGGCCCGCGACGCCGTGAGCCCGGCGGTCCCGTCCGCGCCGGTCATGCCCTGGGGGGAAGCCCGGCGCACCCGGCCTCACGACGCTCCGTCGCTGTCGGAGGCACCGCGGTGACCGCGCGGCCACCAGCCGGCCGGGGCCCCGGCCCGGGCGCCATGGTCCCCCTGGACACCACGCTCCCGACAGACAGCATGGACATGGTGGACTGTGTCAGCCCGGACGGCGTCGACCCGCATACCTCCGGCACGGATGCCACCAGCCCGCATGGTGCCGGCCCGGACGGTCACCGCCCGGACAGCGCCGCTCTGACCGGTCCCGGTCTCGGTCCGGGCGGCGTCGGGCTGGACGCCGCGGGCTCGAACAGCGTCGGCTCGAACA
>NZ_CEVIVD010000014.1:17180-26895 GCF_982290655.1 Protofrankia sp. CiP1_Cm_nod3 | reverse complement strand
TGGGCGACGGCGGCGTGGCCGGTGTCATGGCGACGGGGCGGGAGACGACCCGGCAGGTGTTCGCCACCCGGCGGCTGACCTGCCTGCGCGAGCTCGCCACCGCCACCGCGGACTCGTACGACCCGTGGGAGGTGTGCACCCGTGTCGTCGAGGTGCTCGGCCGGTATCCCGCGGACGTCTCGTACGGCATCGTCCTGCTGCGCGACCCGGACGCGCAGCGGCCGGTGCTGCGCCCGGCGGCGTCCTGCGGCCTGGCCGGTGACCAGCGGGGCGTCGACCTTCTCGGCGTGCTCGGCGCCGAGGCGCCCCTTCCCGAGCTGGGCGACGCGCTGTTCTCCGGCCAGGCACGTCTCGTCCGGGAGCTGCCCGAGCGGTTCCCGATCCGGCTGGCCAGCGGCTGCCGGCCGCCGGGCTCGGCGATCGCCGCGCCGCTCGCCGAGGGCTGTGACGGGCTGGCCATCGGCCTGCTGCTCGTCGGGGTCAACGACCGGCTCGCCCCCGACGACGACTACCGTGACTTCGTCGAGCTGCTGGCCGGCCAGATCTCGACCGCGGTGGTGGTCGCGCGGGCCGGTGAGGTGGAGCGGGCCCACGCCGCCGACGCCCGCTACCGGGCCCTGCACGACGGGCTGACCGGGCTGCCCAACCGCACCGCCCTGCTCGACCGGCTCCACCAGGCGCTCACCGGCGCCCGGGGCGACCGGCCGCGCCGGGTCGCCATCCTGTTCGTCGACCTCGACGGCTTCAAGACGGTGAACGACTCGCTGGGCCATCACGCCGGTGACGACCTGCTCCGCGAGGTGGCGGGGCGGCTGCGCCGGGCTGTCCGCCCCGGCGACACCGTCGCCCGGTTCTCCGGCGACGAGTTCGCCATCCTGTGCGAGGGCGTCACCGCCGCGTCCTGCGTCGAGGCGGTCGCCGAACGCCTCGTCAGCACGCTGGCCATCCCCAGGACGGCCTGCGAGCGGACCATCACCGTGACCGCCAGCGTCGGCATCGCCGTCTCCGGCCCGGACCTGTCCGACCCCGAGGACATCCTGCACGCCGCGGACATCGCCATGTACGCCGCCAAGCGGCAGGGCCGCAGCTGTCACATGGTCTTCGACGAGAGAATGCGGGCCCAGGCCCGGCGCCGCGTGCGGACCGGCAACGACCTGCGCCGCGCGCTCGTCACCGACGAGCTGCGGCTGCTCTACCAGCCGGTGATGAACATGGCCGGCGAGCTCACCGGGGTGGAGGCCCTGCTGAGGTGGCAGCATCCCGAACGCGGCCTGCTCGAGCCCGACGCGTTCCTGGCCGTGGCGGAGGAGACCGGGCTGATTGTTCCGCTCGGCCGCCGCGTCCTGGAGATGGCCTGCCGGGCGGCCGGCAGATGGGCGTCGAAGCTGCCGGCCGGCATGGCGCCGCGGGTCGCCGTCGACGTCTCGGCCTGCCAGCTCGCCGATCCCCGCTTCCTGTCCGAGATCATCGCGCTGCTGGAGGCCACCAACGCCGACGACCGCTACGAGCTCGGCCTGGAGATCACCGAGAGCGCCTTCGTCGACGACGTCCCTGCCGTCACCGCCGCCCTGCACGACCTGTGCGCCCGCGGGGTCAGCCTGTACGTCGACGACTTCGGCGCCGGCCACTCGTCGCTGAGCTGTCTGCACCGCGCACCCCTCGACGGCATCAAGATCGACAAACGGCGTGTCGCGCGGATGCTCGAGGACCCCGCCGAGCACGCGGTCGTCGCCGCCGTCATCGGCCTCGCGCACACCTTCGGCCTCACCGCCGTCGCCAACGGCGTGGAAACACCCGAACAGCTCGCCGCGCTCCGGACGCTGCGCTGCGACCTCGTCCAGGGCTGCTTCCTCGCCAGCCCACAGCCCGGCCTGCCGAGCCTCCTGCACGGGCCCGGCCGGCAGCCCACCGCCACCGAACACCACTGACCCGGGAAGAACGTCGCCGCGAGTGGGGCGCTGACGTGGTTTCCGCCCCCGTTCGGCCCGCGCCCGCCGCGTCGCGGCCCTAATCGCGGCAGCGGTCGTCGGGAGGGGACGGGGGTGCTCCGGCGCTCGTGTATGTTGTCGGCGCGGTAATCCGGTTGTGATCGGATTTGGCTGAAGATGATGCTGTGAAGATGCTGCTGAAGGTGCGCCGAGAATCTTCTGAAAAAGAGAACAACCGGTAGGACGCCGGTGGCTGGCTGAATTTCCTGCCGGTCGTCCGCGTGGTCTGTGTCGGATAGCCGACTGACGGGTTGTCACGCTCCGTCGACGTACCAATAATCAGAGCGTCAACGGTAGCGATCTCGGTAATGGTGCATTCCGTTACGGGCCGGCGGCACCGTCCGTCGTCCATGCCGTTTGGCCGGGTTTCGTGCGGTGAGTCTCGTTCGGCGGGCTTCTCGGTGGAGCGGGAGCAAATGGCCGGTACCTCGCGGTGGCCCGGAGCCACGTCCGGAGGCGGCGGTCCTCTCCGCCGCGCCGCCCGCCGGGCCGGGGGAGGTTATTGGTGGTTTTTGTCCAGGTATCGTACGGAGATTTCATGATGTTCAGTGACGGGATCGGTGTCCGGTGGGCCGGCCGGCAGCCTCGTACCGGCCTGGGCCGTGTGCCCGCCCGCGGCACCCAGGACGTGGAGAAACGGCTGGCCGGATATCCGGCCGTCACCTTCCGTCCCGCTCCGGTGGATAGTTTCCCGGCGGCTCCGGGCGGGCGCCGACCCACCGTCACCGTTAAACAGGGAATCCGGGCGGACAGCAGTCGCGCACGCCATTCCGGTAGTATGGCAGAAGGCTACGAAAAGGATTTTCCGGACTCCGGGACGGATGCTGGCGAGCATGTTTCTTCGCGGGTCGGCGAGCTGTCGGATATTTTTCTCGCGTGCCGCTGGAAAATGTTCACAAGACGTATTTCCAGGTCGATGCACTGGGCCGTTCACGTGGGCTGTCCCGGGCTGGGGCGCCCGGCCGGCCAGGGCGCCGTACCAGGATCACGGGAAGCTGTGCACCGGAGACCCGAAGGTAGCAGGTCTGAATTCACGCGACACCAGGAGAGGGGTGGATATGGGCAGGCCCGAGAGGCCGTTGGACGCGGCCAACGGCCCGATCGCCGAATTCGCTCGTGATCTGCGCGCGTTACGGAAGAGCGCGGGCGGCCCGAGCTACCGGCAACTCGCCCGTACCGCACTGTTCGCGCCGTCCGTGCTGTCCAGCGCGGCCAGTGGCCACCGGCTGCCCACCCTCGCGGTGACGCTGGCGTTCGTGTCCGCGTGCGGGGGAGATCCCGTGGCCTGGGAGCGGCGCTGGCGGCAGATCTCCGGACGGCCGGGCCAGCCACCAGGCCAGCCGGGCCAGCCACCAGGGCAGGCAGGCCAGCCGCTGGGCCAGTTGGGCCGGCAAGGCCAGGTAGGCCGGACAGGACAAGCAGGCCAGCCGGGCCAGCCGGGCCAGCCAGGCCGGATAAGCCGGATAAGCATGGTGGGCAGGACGGCTGGCTCCCAGGACGGCCGGGAGCCGGCCGTCCTGCCGGCCGACAGCCTGTTCGGCCTGGCGGGGGTGCCGTCCGTCACGCATGTGGCGACCAGTACGGTGACCAGCCTTGTCCGTCCCGCCCAGCTGCCCATGGGGCCGAGCGTGTTCGTCGGCCGCGCGCGGGAGCTGGCCGACGCGTTCCGGCTGCTCGGCCGCCCCGCCGGGCCGGTCAGGATGCCGCTGCTGGTCAGCGGGCCGATCGGGATCGGCAAGACGGCGTTCGCGCTCAGGCTGGCCCACGAGGTGTCCGCCGGCTTCCCGGACGGCCGGCTCTACGCGGATCTCGGCGACTGCGGTACGGGTGGCCGGTCCGTGGGCGGCATCGTGCGCGGTTTCCTGCACGCGCTGGGGGTGCCCGCCCACCTCGTGCCGGACGACCCGACGCAGCAGACCGGCCTGTACCGCTCGCTGCTCGCCCAGCGCAGGTTGTTCGTGCTGCTGACGAACGTCCGTGACGAGCGGTGGGCCCGGCCGCTGCTGGGGCAGACCGCGCGCAGCCAGGTCGTGATGACCAGCAGGGCACGGCTGCTCGGGCTGGACGGCACGCACCGGATCGATCTGGGCACGTTCACCCGCGAGGAGTCGATGACGCTGATCGGCCGGCTGGCCGGCGCGGAACGGGTACGGGCGGAACACGAAGCCGCCGACGCCATCGCCGAGCTGTGTGAGGACCTGCCACTCGCCGTCAGTATCGTCGGTAGGAAGATCGCAGCCCGGCCGGAGCTGACGATCGCGTACACCGCCAGCCAGCTCGCTGACCGCGACGCCCAGCTGGACATCCTCAGCGTCGGTGACGTCAACGTGCGGGACCGGTTCGCCCTGGCCTACCAGCTGCTGTCGCCGGCCGGACAGGCGCTCGTCCACCAGCTCGGCCGGCACAGGGCGGGCTGGACGACCGCGATCGGTGTCGCCGCCGACATGGGCATACCGATCGGGTCGGCGGACGAGCTGCTGGAGTCGATGGTGGACGCCGGCCTGCTACGGCGGGCCAGCGTCGCCGGTCGTTACAGTGTGTCAAGGCTGTTCAGCGCGTTCGCCGGGAACGTGCAACGGGACGCCGGGCCGCTGCCGGTCTCGCTGGTGGACGGCGGGGCGCGGCGGGTGGCGCTCGAACCGTTCCGCCGCGACGCCGGGCCGGCCCTGCCAGCCCTGCCAGCCACCAGACCCGGCGTTGATTGTTCGGATCCGGCGGTTCTTCCAGTCAACGTCACGCGTGGTCTGAATGGTTCACAAATCACCCGGACGGTTATTGCCGACGCATAACGCCCGACGGGCGGCACGTCATACTGCCGCAGGCCGCCACCGGGCTGATCGGCCAGCTGCGCGAGCGCGGCTTCGAGTCGATCGGCGCGGACCTGTCGGAACTGCTCAAGGCCGGCGGCAGTGTCAAGTGCTGCACCCCGGAGCTGCGTGCCGAGAGGGCCGAAGGACCGCGGCGCGGCCGGTGAGCCGGCCGAATCCACTGACTGTCAGGATTTGTTTGCCCGTTGGAATACGCGGGCCAGGCGCGACCGTCGACAACACGGCCCCCGATCGGCCACGACAGCCCCGGCCGGGTATATGCTCGAAACGCTGACCGGCCATTGCCCGGTGCGCTCGGCACCGAGATCGGACCACGTTACCGAACGGTTGTGCTAAACGACGGCCGTACCAAACGGCAATTATACCAGATGGCGGCTGTATTGAACAGCTGTATCGGACGGCTGTGCTGAGCCGCTCCATCATGTCGCTCCGCCGTGTCGACATGCCGTGTCGATTTCGCTCGCCGGCCCACCGGGACGCATTCATGTAAATGAACAGCCGGGTAAATCGATACGTCTGGCCCGGCATGACCGAGGAGTGAGTGGAGCATGGTGGAGAACATTCAGCGGACCAGGGCGGAGCTGCTGCGGTCGCTGCACGACAGCGGGGTGCTGGTGCTGCCGAACGCGTGGGACGCCGGCAGTGCCGCGCTGATCGCGCAGGCGGGCGCGAAGGCGGTCGCCACGACGAGCGCGGGGGTCGCCTGGTCGGTCGGCCGGCCCGACGGGCAGCACCTGACCCGGGCCGAAGCGGTCGAGCAGGTCCGGCGGATCGCGGCCGTCGTGGACGTCCCGGTCACGGCCGACGTGGAGGGGGGATACGGCCCCGCCCCCGAGGATGTCGCGGCGACCGTCGAAGCGGTGGTCGCCGCCGGCGCGGCCGGGGTGAACATCGAGGATTCGCAGGCCCCCGGCGGCCCGCTGTTCGATGTCGCGGCCCAGGCTGAGCGGCTTCGTGCCGCCAGGTCCGCGGCGGCGCGGGCGGGGCTGCCGGAGCTGCTGGTCAACGCGCGGACCGACGTCTTCCTGTTCGGTATCGGCGAGCCCGGAGGGCGGCTGGCGGACGTGCTCGCCCGCGCGGCGGCCTATGCCGAGGCGGGCGCCGACAGCCTCTTCGTGCCGGGCCTGCTCGACCTGGACGTCGTGGCCACGCTGGTGACGGCGTCACCGTTGCCGGTCAACGTGATGGCCGGGCCGGGCGCCCCGAGCATCGCCGAGTTCGAGGCGGTGGGCGTGCGCCGGGTGAGCGTCGGTACCGCCATCAGCCAGGCGGCGTACTCGGTCGCCCAGCGCGCGGCCACCGAACTGCTCGTCAAGGGCACCTACACCGAGCTCGAGGGAGCCCTCGACTTCGGCGGCATCAACGGCCTGTTCGGCTGAGGGCCGGCGTGCGCGGCCGATGGCCGGCCCGTCCGGTTGACGGCTCGGTCTGTCCGGTTGATGGTCGGTATGGCCGGTGATTGATTGTCCGGTCCGGTCAACCCTGTCGGTCAACGGACGCTTCCGCTGAGATCGAGTCATGGCGCAGACGACTAAGACAAAGAACTCGGCGGAAGCGGATTCCCCGGCCGGCGTTATCGCGGTCCTGCGGGCGACGCCGCCATCAGTCAGGTACCTGCTGGGAGGCGTGCTCGTCAACCAGCTGGGCGCGTTCGTACAGACATTCCTGGTGCTGTATCTGACGGTTCGCGGATTCTCTGTCGGCCAGGCCGGCCTCGCGCTGACGGCATACAGCGTGGGCGCGGTGTTCGGCACGCTACTGGGTGGGGAGCTGACCCAGCGGGCCGGCCCGCGGGCGACCATCACCGGCTCGATGGTGACCTCGGCCGTGATCGTGGGGCTCGTCCCATGGCTGAGCGGCCTGTCGGCCTTCGGGCTCATCTTCGTCGCCGTCGGGCTGGCCGGCCTGGTCACCCAGGCCTACCGGCCCGCGGCGGCGATGCTGCTCAGCGATCTCATGCCGGAAGAACACCAGGTCATGGGCTTCTCGATGATGCGGACCGCGCTGAACATCGGTGCCGCGCTGGGCCCGCTGATCGCCGCCGGGCTGATCCTGCTCGACTGGGACCTGCTCTTCTGGCTCGACGCGCTCACCGCGCTCGTGTACGCGGCGGTCGCGCACACCTTCCTGCCCGGCACGCAGGCCCCACCGGAGGAGACGGAACCGGCCGGGGGCGGACGGTCCGGATACAGTGTGCCACTGCGTGACGGCAACTACCTGTTCTTCCTGGCCTCGGTGCTGCTCGGATCCATGATCTACATGCAGTACGTGGTCGCGCTGCCGCTGAAGATCTCCGATGACGGCCATCCGGCCGCGCTGTACAGCGCGGCGCTCGCCACCTCGTCCGTCACCCTGATCCTGTGCGAGCTGAAGATCACCTCCTACGTCAGGAACTGGCGGCCGAACCTCGTGGGCGCGCTCGGCACCGTGGTCATGGGGGCCGGCCTTGCCACGTACGGCCTCGCCACCGGCTCGGCCGCGCTGGTAATCGTCAGCACGGTGGTGTTCGTGACCGGTGTGATGATCAACGGGCCCACGATGTTCGCGCACCCGGCCAGGTTCCCGGCCGCGGTGAAGGCCCGCTACATCGGCGTGCACCAGGCGACGTTCGGGCTCGGCCTCGCGCTCGGGCCGGTCCTCGGCGTGCTCGCGTGGGAGCGGCTGGCCAACGGCGTCTGGCTGGTGTGCGGGGCCGTCGGCGTCATCGCCGCGCTGTGCGCGCTGGTGGGCATGCGGGAGAACGCGGGACGCGCCGAGCGGCAGGTGGCGGCGCGGCGGAAGGCGGCGGCCCACTGAAAGCGGCGGCCCGCTGAACGGGGCACCGCACGCCGGACGGAACGCGGCGCCGCTTCCCGACGGGAAACCACGGAGTGCTCTCTTCCCGGCACCGCGCGCCGGACGGAACACGGCACCGGAAAAGAACGCCGTGCCGAAAAAGAACGTAGCACGCCGGAAAAGAATATGGCATGCCGAGCGGATGGTACGCCGGATAACGCCGCCCACGCCGGGCGGCGTTATCTCGTGCCCGGCCGTCCCGGGTGCCGGCCGTCCCGTTTCTTTGATTGTCTCCGCCGACCAATTCTTTCGATCAATGATCCCGCCGTATTGAATCGTGATGTGCCGGTGAACCGGGGCGTACCAATGAACCGGGACCGGCCACGAAGAGCAGGATCACGGGGATCGGAGTGGGATTTTGACCGACCAAGAGGTTGACATACTGGCTGTCGGCGCCGGGCCGGCGAACCTGGCACTGGCGATCGGCATCGAGGAGTCCGGTGTACGGGAGCTGGCGGAGCACACCCTGCTGCTGGAGCAGTATCCGGACGTCAAATGGCAACGCAACCTGCTGCTGCCCTGGGCGCGCAGCCAGGTGTCGTTCCTGAAGGACCTGGTGACGCTGCACAACCCGCGGAGCAGGTTCACCTTTCTGAACTTCCTGCACGAGCAGGGCCGGCTGGACGAGTTCGTGAACCTGGGCACGTTCAACCCGTTCCGCTGGGAGCTGTCGAACTACCAGCAGTGGGTCGCGGACTCCCTGGAGCATGTCGGCGTCCGCTACGGCGCCCGGGTCGAGCGGGTCGAGCCCCGGCGGGCCGCCGACGGCACGGTCGTCGGATGGACGGTCACCCTGGGCGACGGCGGGACGGTGCGCTGCCGCGACCTCGTCATCGGCGCCGGCCGCGACCCCCACGTCCCCGAGGTCTTCCGCGGGCTGCCCGCCGACCGGCTGATCCACAGCACCGGGTACTGCACCCGCATCGCGCAGGTGCCGGCCGACCGGCCGCTGCGGGCCGTGGTGGTGGGCGGCGCGCAGAGCGCGGCGGAGATGTTCGTGGCGCTGCACCAGGACCTTCCGCTGAGCCGGCCGACCCTGCTGGTGCGCTCCGTCGGCCTGCGGAACTACCAGACGAGCAAGTTCGTCAACGAGCTGTTCTTCCCCTCCTTCGTCGACGAGTTCTTCGACAGCTCTCCCGAGACCCGCGCGGAGATTCTCGGTGAAATGCACCTGACGAACTACGCCGGGCTGGCCGAGCCCTTCCTCGACGAGCTGTACTCGATGCTCTACCGGCAGAGGATGCTGGGGGAGCGGCGATCCGCGGTACGGGCGATGACCGAGGTCATCAGCGCCCGGGCCGACGGCGACGACGTCGTGCTGGAACTGCGGGACCGCCGTAGCGGCAGGACCGAGCCGTTGCGCTGCGATCTGGTGCTGCTGGGGACCGGATACGAACCGAGAATGCCCGCGCTGGTGCGGGAGCTGGCCGGGCGGCTGGGCCTGGCCGACATCACGGTCAACCGGCGCTACCGCGTCGACCTGGACGGCTCGGCATGGGGCGCGGTGTACCTGCAGGGCGTCAACGAGCGGACCCACGGCATCTCCGACTCGCTGATCAGCGTGCTCGCCCACCGCTCCCAGGACATCCTCGCCGACCTGCTCGACCGGCGCGTTCCCTCGGTGGCGGCCCCGACGACGGTATCGGTGGCTGCCCCGGCGGTGCCGGTGGCGGCATCGGCGGCCTGGAGCGCGTGATGGAGATCCGCAGACTGGACCGGGCGAACCTGACCCGCGCCTACGGCCTCGACTCGCAGCGGCTGCTGCCCTGGCCGGCGCTGAACGCGCCGTTCGAGGGCGCCTGGTGCGTGCTGCGGCCGGGCGACGTCTCGACCGCGCACGCCCATCACGAGCACGAGATCTTCATCGCGATGACGGGCAGCGCGACGCTGGTGGTCGACGGCGAACGGTACGGGTTCGCCGCGGGCGACATCGCGCACCTGCCGCCTGGCTGCACCCATCAGATGGTCAACGAGAACGCCGCGGCCTTCGAGTACTACGGCCTCTGGTGGGACGGCGAGATGTCGGCCGGCTTCCTGCGCAGCCTCGGGGAATCCCCCCGTCCC